>JASFIU010000063.1:0-14021 GCA_050122495.1 Desulfobacterales bacterium
GCTCCACATCGGCATAGCTGACGGTTTTAACAGCCACTTCGCGATTGATACTGGGATCCTTGCCCAGATAGACGGTACCCATTGAGCCATGGCCGATTTCTTTGATAATTTCATAGCGCCCGAGAGTTGGCTTGGCGGCCCCATCCTCCAAAAATAAGGAAGTTTCCTTTTTATTTGTGCCGCCTGGCAATACGAGCGTACTTTCAATCTGTTTTAAATTTTTGATTTTACTTTCGATATCCTTGAAAGCGCCGGCCTTTAAAATGTGGTTGTAAACTGCCAGCGCTTTGTTAAACATTCGTTTCCGCTCGAAATCCAATCCTAAATGAAAGAGCAGTTCTTTTACGGATTTATCTTCGATCGGACATTTCATAAACCGCTCAAAGGCCATATCGAGCATGCCCTGGCCCTGTAAAGCCAGACCCAGGGATTTGTTTAATTCCACGCTTTCATCCTTTTTTTTATCCGATATCCGCATGTACCCGGTAAACGCAAAACCGATTATGGCAAAAAGGATCGGTGTGATCAGTCGCAGCCAGTATCCCTGGGTAATAAACAAAGCGGCGGCCACTGCGACCCAGGTCACCAAAAAAATTGCGAAAATGAGCAGGCCGATTCGGGGCTGCACTTTCGGTATAACAAACAGCAGGAAAAAGCCGAAATATAAAAGAACCAGGATTTCCAGTACCAGAGACCATGCGGGCCTGGATATATGTTTGCGGTTTACGATATTTTCAACAGCATTGGCGTTAAGCTCAATCCCGGTAGATTGACCATGCCCGGGGGTCTGGTATCTGGGAGCGAACTCTTTGGCGGTTAACCCGAACAATACAATTTTACGCCGGAATGCATCAGCCGGGATTTTACCTTCCAATACATCCACTGCCGAGAATTTTTGAATGTTGCTGTTTTGCCCGCTAAAGTCGATCAACATCCGATGATAGCCGACCGTCGGAATGTGGCGCTGCCTCATTTCCAAGCCGGAAGAATCCGGGCGGATGTCGCCTAAATTCGTACCCAGATATTTCATTGCCACCCGCAGGGCAAAAGACGGAAACTCTCTGCGCTGATATCGTATCAATAAGGGAGCGTTGCGAATGATATTGTCCGGATCGGCCATCAGGTTTGTATGCCCCAGCGCGCCTGATTTTCTGGATAGCTCGGCATAGGGTTGACGAATCTGAGTGGCGGCAATGGGTCTGTCACGCAGTATGCCGGATAAAAAAGCGGGCGTCTTAGAAGGCAGATTTGCCCGGTCAGAACCGGTATCCGGTTTGATAGAATTCATGCGAAGCCAGTCGGATAGCGCAGGGGTAACGGTGCTTTCAGACCCGGAAAACTCGAACCAAAGGGGCAGCACCACATTGCGGGCTCTTCTGACGGCCGTAATCAGACGGGTGTCGTGATCCAACCGGCCTTCTGTCTGGACCAGAAGCCTGTCGATGTTGGTGAGCGTTCGCTGTTTGCCGATCAGTGGTTTCTGGCGGAGTGTTTCCCTGAGCTTTTGAACTTCGGCTAAACCGGCGTTCAACTCCCGGCCGCGAAACAAAATGGAAACACCCAGCGTATGGGCGCCGTATTTGGAGAGTGTGCTGACAATATCCGCGATCCGGTCACGGGGCCATGGCCAATCACCGATACCCTCAAGGCTGGCGTCGTCAATCGCGACAATGACCAGCGGAATGCCGTCGGTCCTTTGGCGAAGCGGCGACATCAGATCGTATGCGCCGTACTCCAGGGACTGTAAGGGAGGAAACTCAAAAAACATTCCCACCAGGATGGCCACCATCAGCAAAAGACATATCGATCGGCGCGAACGTATGGCTTTCATTAATTCCATTTATTTTAAGCCGAATTCGAGTCGCCACGATTCAGCCCCATCACTAACAATGATGTCATCCTGGCGAATTTGGGTGACGGAATAGCCTTCCACTGATTCGCCCTCACGCACGACATGACCATTGACAACCGCAATTCGCTGGGCAACGTCGTTTGACCAGGCGATGGCTTGCAGTTTTAGATTCGAATCATCCAGGCGCTGGTAAGATCTCGAGACCTGTTTCGGCGGTGATTTTGCTTTTTGGGATGGCGGCGTAACCGAAGTGCGGCTCTGGTTTCGAGGCGGGTTTTTAGGATCCGTCAATTGAGATCTGGAAATCCGAGAATTAGATGGCCCTGGTTTCGGCGGCGCTTCAGGTTTGCTTGATAAATTAATATCTTGATTTTTTACTATATTTTTTCGTATGGGGATCTTTGCTGACTGGCGCGGCAGCCGATTGAGCACCGTCTGCCCGGGCCTCAAATCGGCTCGTTGATTTGAGCTTTTTGCGGGAGCATCTTTTTTTGCAGATCTGATTGTTTTTTGGGATGCGGGCGGATGAATTTTGGCTTGATAAGCCGGATCTTTTTCAGATGATCTGGGTGACGTCAGCTTATCCTTTTCCAGGGCCCCCACTGAAAATAGCCTGGCCAGCAACCGGTCTTTTTGGTTGTAGACAAACCACCCGGCTGCCACCATAATCAAAACCAAAACAAGTGCCAGATAGATCTTTCGATTCGGCTGGATTTTTTCCACACGGGCCTTTACCGTTTCCCTGGTATCAATTTCCGGCGACCAGGACTGAATATCTTCCGGCGGAGCCGTTTGATCAACTTGTTTTAGCGCTTTTAAAATCGTACTCAAACCTGCAAAATCCTTTTATGCTGGCAGTTTTACTCCCGGGTGATTGGATGACATGGTTGCGAGGACGAGTCACCCCCCTAATCTGTTGGATGAATGCCTTGCTGTGTTTGTAAATTGGTCAGACGCGGCATTTCAGAGGAATCCTTTTCTTTGTAAAGGACAATTTTTGTAAGCGGGCCGACATATCCATCAACGGGAATGCCGTATTTTGCCTGAATGGTTTCCACCGCCGCTTTGGTGAAATTATCATATTGATCATCAATGGTAACGTTTTCAAATCCAAGATCCTGTAGCAGCAATTTCAACGTGATGACCGAATCTTTGTAAGTTTGCACCGGGATTGTGCCCCAGATGGAATGAAAGTTTTTCCAGGGCAGATAGGCGACTCCGGACCAATAGAATTCCAATTCTTCCAGGTTCGTTACGATCCTTTCGGTTTTATCCCTGCCCTGCAAGATAATTTTGTCGGCGCTTATGCGACTTAGGGTGAGGTACCCTGGATTTGTGCTTCCAGGAGGATAGAATTCAAGGATGGCAGGCAAATTTAATTTTTTCAGAAAAGCGATATCCGTTTCTAATCGGTGGATGAACAAACCGCTCGATTTTGCAGAGAGACGGAAATAGGTTTGATCATCATCAATATCGTTCAGATAGGGTGTAAATTCTGTGTTTGTTTTCCACAGATTCATTACATGCTTCAGCGCAGGATGACGGGAGCTTCGGCCGTCCATATTCATCAGATAAGCAGCCAAACTTATCCCCGTCAAATCGGTTTCCAACCGTGGCGCCGCCACCGCACCGCTTTGATCGGCCGGTTCTTGCTTTTGTGATGGGACGTGAGGCTGGGAGTCGACTTTTTCAGTCCGGGAAATGGACTCCGTTTTCTGATCGGCGGGAGCGGTCAGGAGGGCGAATATTTTTTGGCTGATGGGTTGATAGAATACGGCGCCCAGGAACAAAATACTTAAAAAGGACAGACCCATTAATACCCATGTGCTGTTTGGAAGCCCGTAATTTTTGGCCTGTCCCCTGCTGGCAAGTTCTTTAATCGATGTTTTGGTAATGCGGGCTGTAATTTTAAACTGATTTAAAACAAAAGCGGTCAAAAGGGCCCGGTCGCAAACAATATTAATCAACCGGGGGATGCCCTTTGAATACTTATAAATTTGGCGATACGCAGACCGATCGAATTTAATGGCTGTTTTTTTCGCTGCGATACCAATGCGGTACTGGATATATTCTTTGGATTCATTAAATGTTAGCGGGCCCAGCTGATAGCTCAATGTTATTCTTTGCCCTAACTGCCTGAGATCATAAGAATTAAGTATTGCGGACAGTTCCGGCTGACCCACCAAAACGATCTGTAACAGTTTATCCCGATTTGTTTCCAGATTGGAGAGCAAACGCAGTTGTTCCAAAACGGTTCGATTTAAATTTTGAGCCTCATCAATCAGCAGAATGACTTTTTTTCCGCTGGCCTTCTTTCGCATCAGAAATGCATTCAAGGTATCAATGAGCTCTTTGGTATCGTCGCCCCCTGATTTGATCCCGAACTCTTCATTGATAGTTCGCAGGAGCTGTTTCGGCCCGAGTTTGGGATTAAAAATATAGGCCGCTTCAACAACGCCGTTCAAGCTTTCGAGAAAGGCGCGGCAAAGGGTGGTTTTGCCGGTTCCAACCTCTCCGGTAATTTCGACGAAGCCGTCTCCCTGGGAGAGGGCGTAATTCAGATGAGCCAGCGCCTCCTCATGGCTCTTACTCAAATAAAAGTAAGCCGGATTCGGCACCAGTTTGAATGGTTTTTCTTTAAACCCAAAAAACTTGTTATACATTTAAAACAGGCCTCAATTATGAGGTTTTGAGACCACTTATAGTAGGGAAATAAAGACGCTTAAACTACTTTTTCCGCTTGAAAGCAATTAGATTCGTATGACCACGCAGTTATTTGAGTGTTCCCTCTGAGGTCTCGGCATGAAAACGCAGATGAATCGCTAGAACTTGTTCCTTTGTAAACGATTTGGAATCCTTAAAAAATATCATTTAATAATTAAATATTTTATTGGAAAAAGCGTCGATCGTCAACCTTCAATCCATTGCCAAACAGGACCATTTGTAAAATAGGTCCATTTTATTAACGACCACCGCGCTAAGCTTCAATCTTTACTGGACACGATGCGTTTTTTGCCTTGGGCCAGATTGCTATCGAGATAATCTTCCAATATACGCTGCCGTTCGGCTTTGTCTTTTTTGGCCAACTCGCGGCACCTTTGGTAAAATTCTTCAAGACCGCCACCGGATGCGGCCAATATTTTGTGAAAAGCAGGCACCCAGTTATGATACGTTGAGACGCTGATGAGCTGAGCATTGTTTAAAGGTTTACGGAACCAGGCATCATATGCCGCCATGGCACGATAGTCTGATTTTAAATCCAGAAATTCGGATCGCATCTGATTGAAAAGGAAAGCCTTTTGGTTTCGTTTTTCGGGCAAGGGAAGGTTGCCCTGATATAAGTCCTGAAGTTTTGTACGATATTTTGAAACGAGGCCAATGAACCGTTGGCGCCACTGTCTCTTGAGTAACCAATTTTCATAGCCCTTCGGGTCGTTAGCCGACGATTGCCAGCGCCGCAGACCTTCCTGTTCAACAGCTGTAGCAAAGCTTTCATTAAACGCCGTGTCATCCTGTATGTATAGAATCGAATGGGCGAGTTCATGAAATATCAGCGCAGCGGTTTCAGGTGCACTGAGATTTAGAAAGGTGCTTAACACCGGATCATCGAACCAACCGAGCGTCGAATATGCGATCGCACCGCCGATAAACACATCAAAGCCTTCTTGTTTCAAAGAATCACCGAAACGCCGGGCGTCCTGCTCGGAAAAATATCCACGATAAGCAACACATCCTACGACCGGAAAACACCAGGTCTCGGGTGTCAGTGAAAATTCCGGGGCGGCAAATACGTTCCAGACGACATAGGGTCGGTTTAGTTCCACGTAACTTAAATAATGATCATTGACCGGGAGATGAAGCTGGCTTTTGGCAAATTCTCTAACCGACTGAACAAATATAAGTTTTTTTCGAAGTTGGGCCGGTGTGTCCGGGTTATCGATCAGATCGGAAATCGGTTCACGGCTGCGCATAATTTCGGCGTGACCGTTGATGGCCTGGCCGTAATACGAGACGGATTGACACTGTAAGCTGGCTGCCGCACATAGTAAGATGAGCAGAATTTTTGCAATTTGCCTCGGCATGGGGAATCGACTTGTTCTATTGGTTTGATTTGTTCAATTGGTTCAATTGGTTCGTTTTAACAAATAAAACGAATTAAACCAATCAAACCAGTTAAACAGATGTGACACTTCTTCTGCCATCTGACCTTTGACTTCTGTCATCTGTTAACGGACAGTTGATTATACCTGAAAAAGTGGGTTTTTTACCAGTATGTTGTTTAAAAATCGGACAAGGGATTTGCGTTTAAATGAGGCTATAGCAGAATTTTTCAAAAATGTTACGGTCAAATTTGCCGGCCTGGACATCCTGCTTGATGAGTTTTAGGGTGTCCAGGGGGCTTTTCGCCCGGCGGTACGGCCTTTCCTCATTTGTTAAAGCTTCGTAACAGTCGATGATACCCAGCAATTGCCCCGTAAAGGAGATTTTTTTAATACCCTTCGGATAACCACTGCCGTCCAGCTTTTCGTGATGCTCGAGTGCGCCCCGGGCGATCTCGCCGTCGAGCCCGCTTTTAGATTTGATGATAAATTCACCGATTTTGGGGTGGCGCTTCATTACCTCAAATTCCTGGTCGGTCAATTTCCGGGAAGCCTTGAGAATCCTGTCCGGAATTTCCGTCTTACCCACATCATGTATCAAGGCACTTAAACCCATGCGTTTTGTTTGCTGCAGGGATATTTTCGAATGGAAACAAAAACCCAGTGCCAATGCCATAACGTTCACCGAGTGGATCACGGTGGAATAATCTTTAAATGAAATCGAGGCAAAAGTCTTAAAAATTTCCGGATTGTTAGAATATCCGGATACCAGCGTGCCAACCGTCTCGGGCAGTGCCTTTAGCGTGCCGCTGCGTGGCTCTGTCAGGGTTTCTTCAACCAGGTTGCAGAGGGTAGATTTTACCGCAGCTACATTTCCGGTCTCCATGCTTCGGGCGATCTGTCGGTTAAATCCTTTTTGCAGCTCCTTTATGGCGGTCAGCCGATCTTTTTGATGAATATAGAGTTCCGTCGGATGCCTGGCTTCGTTCAGGCGCATATCTGTCATCAATTTACCCGGCGGCTTGTAGAGCACGAAGGTGCCGCCTTCAATATAAAAAAGTCCGACGTCGCGGTAAAAATTAATCTGGGAATTTCTTATGGGAATGTAATTTTTTTCTTGCAAAGCGTTCGATGGCCCTTAAGCTTGAAAAGTTTGATTTCATATACCGGCGAATTCAATCAGCGGTGTTTTTTTAATCGGCATTTTTTTAATAAAAGTTTACCCTATTTTTTGGCCGGACTTTTTCTGATTTTCAGCAGTGATTTGATCCGGACCACGCTGTCCAATTTATCTGAGGTTGTATGTATAGCTACAATTCCAACGCTTCCGGCTTTAAAATTGTAGAATCATATACAGATTTGAGATGGATTCTATTAGGCGATCGCAACGGATGATGGCATAATTTATCTGCTAAAAACCGAATTTGCCTATTGCAAGATGAAACGAATCTGGTATATGGTCCGGATGAATTTATTCTTCCGAGTTTCCTTCTTATTTGGATCTCAAAAAAGCAATCAGTTTCGATTAAAATCCCAAATTCAACAATGATATACTAGAACCGGGCTAGGATGTTATCGCGTAAAAAGGAATTAAATACGACCCCCATTTCCCCTAAAACTCCTGACGATCAATCCCCCTCCAGTATTGATCCGAAAGATGCGCTCATTCAAGTAAAAGCATTTGCCAAAGCGTGCTTTGATAAAGCTTCGGGGAGCCATGACTGGGAGCACACACTGCGGGTGTGCCGGCTGTGCGAGATGATTGGCAGCGCTGAAAATGTAGACATGGACGTATTACAGGTTGCCGCCTATCTGCACGATATCGGACGCGGTTTGCAGGACGCATCCAACGGCGCCGTCTGCCACGCGGAAAAAGGTGCCCAAATAGCAGAACCTTTTGTCGAAAGACTTCCGCTCACAAACAAACAAAAGCAGAATATTATTCATTGCATACGCTCCCATCGCTTTCGCAATCAGCATAAACCCGGCACGCCTGAAGCGAAGGTTTTGTTCGATGCCGACAAACTGGATGCCATTGGCGCCATCGGGGTGGCCCGTGCCTTTCTTTTCGCCGGTGAGGTCGGAGCCCGACTGCATAGCGCCGACATTGATGCCGAAGACGCCAGACCTTACTCGGCAGACGATACCGGGTACCGTGAGTATAAGGTCAAGCTTTGTAAAATTAAGGATCAAATGTTAACCGCCGAAGGCCGTAAGCTGGCCCGTGAGCGGCATGCATTCATGCATGATTTTTTTAACCGATTTTTAGAAGAATATGAAGGAAAGAGGTAGCCGTTATGAGTATTAATGTCGTGGAAAAGATAGATGATCTAGTAAAAGTACAGAATATTCTAGTAAGTGTCTCCGACAAAAGCGGGCTCGATCAATTTATTCCGGATCTGGTTGCGATTAACCCGGACATCCGGATTTTTTCAACCGGCGGAACCTACGGCCGGATCAGTGAAATCCTGGGAGAATCCGCCGGTGCACGTCTGATGCAGGTTTCCGACTTCACCGGTCAACCCGAGACCCAGGGCGGTCTGGTCAAAACCCTGGATTTTAAAATCTATCTGGGGCTGCTCACCGAGACTTACAACGATGCGCACCAGGGCGATTTAAAACGCACCGGCAGCGTCCCGATTGATATGGTGGTGGTCAATCTATACCCGTTTAAAGAAACGATTTCGCAAGCGGATGTAACCGTCGAGCAGGCCAGAGGCAATATCGATATCGGCGGGCCTTGCATGATTCGAGCTTCCGCGAAAAATTACATCCGGGTTGCATCCGTGGTTGATCCCGCTGATTACGGCAAGATTCTCGCGACCCTCAAAGAAAACCAGGGCTCGACCAGCCTGGACCTTCGGTTCGAGCTGGCCCGCAAGGCCTTCGATCACACGGCCGTTTATGACCGCACAATTGCCGATTTCCTGACTTCAAAAGCGATCGATGATGTAACCGATTGTTATAAATTGTAAAATAAGGAGTAATACCATGGCTGAAGACCTCAAAAAAATGTATCGAACCGTAATGGATGACCACTTTCCGCCTCAGATGGAAATCAGTTTTATCGATCAGGATCAGCGCCAGACGCTTTTTTATGAAAAAGTCGTCTGGGTCGTCGATGAGGTCCAAAAAGGCCTCCGATACGGTGAAAATCCGGGTCAGGAAGCTGCGCTTTACAAGCTGGTCAACGGCAACCTGGCGCTGGGTGAAACCGAAACCATCCAGCCCGGGCAATTTCTGGCATCCGATATCGAACTGCTACAGTCCGGCAAACACCCGGGTAAGACCAATTTGACCGATGCAGACAATTCTCTCAACATCCTGCGCTATTTTGTGGACAAACCATCTGCGGTCATTGTCAAACATAATAATCCCTGCGGCGTCGCCCGGGCCGATACGCTGGTAGAAGCCTACACCAAAGCCAATATGGCTGATAGAGTCGCGGCCTTCGGTGGTTGCATCGCCCTGAATCAGCCGGTAGACAGAGCCACCGCCGAGGCCATCACCCAGCAATACGCCGAAGTCGTGGTTGCACCTGATTTTGAAGACGGGGTCATGGGTGTATTTTCCCAGAAACCGAACCTCAGGGTGGTTAAAATCGGCAACATCGAGCGACTGCAGACATTTGTGGGGCAAAGGTGCGTTGAATTTAAAAGCCTGATTGACGGCGGCATTATTGCCCAGTGGTCATTCGTACCCGGCACCCGTTCCAGCGAGGATCTCAAATTGGCCGAGTGTGAATACAAGGGTAAGGCTTACAAAATCAATCGTCAGCCCACCGAAAAGGAATATGCCGATCTGATTTTTGGCTGGCTGGTGGAATCCGGCATTACCTCAAACTCAGTCATTTATGTAAAAGATGAGGTCACGGTGGGCATCGGCACCGGTGAGCAGGACCGCGTCGGTGTTGCCGAGATTGCCCGGGACAAGGCCTATCGCAAACTGGCCGACCGGTATTGTTTTGAAACCCACGGCATTCCCTATAATGAATTGACGGATACCGAAAAAAAATCTGCGATTGACGCCCGGGTAGCCGCTGAAAAAGGCGGGCTCATTGGTGCTGCCATGGTCAGCGATGCCTTTTTTCCGTTTAGAGACGGGGTGGATGTGGGTATCCGTGAAGGGATAACGGCCGTGATTCAGCCCGGCGGGTCCGGCAACGATTATCAGTCCATCGAAGCTTGTAACGAGGCTGATGTGACGATGGTGTATACGGGGCAACGTAGTTTCAAACACTAGTCGAACCCATAGAAAGACATCTATCAAAGTTTCAATAATCATTAGGTTTCAGTGTTCAGGTGTCAGGTGTCAGAGATCAGACGAAAGAAGACACATCATAAAAGCTGGAGAATTCAACAACATCGCTCGTCTTTGTTATCCGACCCCCGTCTTGTGTTTGCTGACACCTGAAACCTGACACCCGAAACCTTGAAGCTGAAAGTTTAAACGAATTAATAAAATAAAGAACGGAGCCTAAATCAGCCCATTACTTTAGATATTACCTTGAGGGCCCGATCGATATCATCGCGGGTGATGTGGTAGTGGGTAACGGCTCTAAGGGCATTTGGATCATGTGGCACCGCCAAAATGCGAATTCCCTCGGCATCGAGTCGCTGCATGAATTCCGCCGGGGTCATATCTTCGCGATTGACCTCAAAAAAGACGATGTTGGTTTGGATCTGATCTGGATCGATTGAAATACCCGGTATTTCAGCCAGGCCCGTGGCCAGTTTTTTGGCGTTGGCATGATCATCTGCCAAACGGGCGACCATTTCGTTAAGGGCCACAATTCCCGCGGCTGCCAATACGCCGGCCTGGCGCATTCCCCCTCCGACAACTTTTCTAGCCCGACGGGCCTTATCGATAAAATCCTGAGCACCGCAGATCACAGATCCCACCGGAGCTGCCAGGCCTTTGCTTAAACAGAAAGAGACGGAATCGGCTTTTTGAGCCAGATCTTTTGGATTCACATTTAAAGCCACAGCAGCATTAAAAAACCGGGCCCCGTCAATGTGAATTTTTAATTTATGGCGGTTTGCTATTTTCTGAACGGCACTCATATAGTCGGTATCCAGCGGGCAGCCGTTGCACAGGTTGTGGGTATTTTCCAGAATAATCAGCCGGCTTATCGGAAAGTGAACATTGTCAGCGCGAATTGAGGCTTCGATGTCTTCAAGCGCCAATTTGCCGTCCGGTTGGTTGGGCACGGTTCGCGGGTGAATGCTGCCGACAGCTGCTGATCCGCCCTGTTCGAAATAAAATGAATGCGAAAGACTGCCTAAAATAATTTCGTCACCCCGGCCGCAGTGGGCCAACTGGCTTACCAAGTTACCCATGGTGCCGCTGGCCACAAACAGAGCGGCTTCTTTTCCCAGGCGCTCGGCGGCCATTTCCTCCAGGCGATTGACCGTCGGGTCCTCACCAAACACATCATCGCCTACCTCCGCCTCGGCCATCGCGCGTCTCATGGAGTCGGTTGGTTTTGTCATCGTGTCAGATCGCAAATCGACTATGCGGGTCATATTATTCCTCCTTTGGAACTTTCACTTTCAAAAAATTTAATTGATATATGAAAAAAAACTGTCCTTCAACCGTTAAAGTGATAACCTTCGCAGATTTTATGGCATGTTCTTGACTTATCAAAGGCGTTAACGATAAAGAAACAGAGAAAACATTCCATGCACAACAAATTTATTCCAAATCCGACCTAATCATTTTTCCAATAAAGGGGGTTGATAATGTCCAGATTATTATGGGAACCCACGCCGGCGCAAATTAAAAAAACCAACATGCACCGTTTCATGAACTTTATCAATGAAAGGCACAATCAAAATTTTGAAGAATATGCGCCCCTTTACGAGTGGTCGATCGAAAATATTGCGGATTTCTGGGCCGCTTTCTGGAAATTTGCCGACATCATCCACTCTAAACCATATGAGCAGATTGTGGATGATGCCGATAAAATGCCGGGGGCACATTGGTTTTCAGGTGCGCAGCTTAACTTTGCCGAGAATCTGCTCCGCTACCGGGATGATCAGGTGGCTTTGATTTTTAAGGGGGAAGACCAGCCCTCAACCCGGATGACCTATCGCGAGCTTTACGATGAAGTCGCCCGGGTTGCCAAATCCTTGAAGGAACTGGGCATCCAACCGGGGGATCGGGTGGTGGGGTTTATGCCCAATATGCCTGAAGCCATGGTCGCCATGCTGGCAGCGGCCAGTCTGGGGGCGACCTGGTCTTCGTGTTCGCCCGATTTTGGCATTAAAGGCGTCCTGGATCGATTCGGACAGATCAAACCCAGAGTCCTGTTTACCGCCAATGGGTATTCCTTTAAAGGCAATAAAATAGATTCCCTGGAACGCATCTCAAATATTCTCAAACAACTGCCCTCCATTGAGAAAGTTGTCGTTGTGCCCTACACCGAGCCGAAAGCAGATATCAGCGGGGTTGCGAATGCTGTTCATTATCAGGATTTCCGGTCCACAGAGGCCGGTTTAGAGATTGAATTTGAACAACTCCCTTTTGATCATCCCCTGTATATCATGTATTCCTCCGGCACCACCGGTCTGCCAAAATGCATGGTCCAAAGTGCCGGTGGAATTCTCGTTCATCATTTAAAGGAGCTCATGCTGCATTCGGATTTAAAGCGTGAGGACACAATTTTTTATTTTACCACCTGCGGTTGGATGATGTGGAATTGGCTGACCAGCTCGTTGGCCGTTGGTGCTACCCTGGTCCTGTTTGACGGCAATCCGTTTCACCCGCACCCCGGTGCTTTATGGGAGATGGCTCAGGACGAGAAAGTTACCGTCTTTGGAACCAGTGCGGGATATATCGCCGCACTTCAAAATGCCGGGGTTGAACCCGGTAAGCGCTATGATTTAAAACCCCTGCGGGCTGTGCTTTCAACAGGGTCCCCGCTGTCAATCGAGGGATTCGAATTTATATACGATGAAGTCAAGTCCGATTTACAGCTGGCTTCGATTGCCGGTGGCACGGATTTAAACGGCTGCTTCGCCCTGGGCAATCCCATGGGCGCAGTCTATGCCGGTGAGCTCCAATGCCGGGGGCTGGCCATGGACGTGCGGGCGTTTGATGAAACCGGGAGCGAATTGATCGATGAACAGGGCGAGCTGGTCTGCTGTAAAGCGTTTCCGTCGATGCCGATTTATTTTTGGGATGACCCGGACGGAAGCAAATATCATAATGCCTATTTTGATGTGTTTCCAAATATCTGGCGCCATGGTGACTTTGTTACGGTTACGACCCGCGGCGGTGTTGTCATGCTCGGAAGATCGGATGCAACCCTGAATCCGGGGGGTGTGCGTATCGGGACGGCTGAAATCTATCGACAGCTGGAGCAGATGGACGAAATCGATGACAGTGTCGTGGTCGGGCAGGATTGGAACAATGATGTCAGGGTGATCCTGTTTGTCAAGCTGGCAGAAGGCGCGGAGCTCACCGATGACTTAAAGAATAAAATCAAACAGACGATCCGCACCAATGCTTCGCCCCGGCATGTCCCGGCCAAGATCATCAGCGTGCCCGATGTCCCCTATACCCTTAACATGAAGAAAGTGGAGCTGGCAGTTAAAAAAGTGATCCAGGGCCAGGAGGTGCTCAATAAAGACGCCCTCAGCAATCCGGAGGCGTTGGATTATTATGCGAATATTGAGGAACTCCAAGAAGACTAGACACTCTTTTCTCAAGGAACCTTTGTAACTTTTATCGAATTGGAGATATATCCCATGCCGGAATCTTTTCAGATTTTTCCTGTGGGTGTGATTCGCAAAAAAGAAGAAGCCACCTGGATTGAAATTTTTGAGTCTTATTCCGAGGCGCTGCTTGGGCTGGAGGGTTTTTCCCATATCCAGGTGTTTTTTTGGTTTCATGACAACGATACACCCGACCGGCGTAAAACCTTACAGGTCCATCCCCGTAAAGATGAAAAAAATCCTTTGAGCGGCGTATTTGCCACCCATTCTCCCCTGCGGCCCAATCTGATCGGTTTAACCATATGCAAAATAAAATCGATCCGGGACCATCGTATAGAAATCGAAGACATT
>JASFIU010000064.1:0-13961 GCA_050122495.1 Desulfobacterales bacterium
CCCACACCCAGGAGGACACGGCCAATTAAGCCCATGCTCAAGGAGTCCGCCAGTGAAAAAATGACCGCACCCAATATGCCCAGCAGGGTCAGGAACGTCATCAGCAGTCGCGGGCCGACTTTATCTAATAGCAGGCTGATGGGGATTTGGGTTATGGCAAAGGCATAAAAGAAAGAAGCTGACATCAATCCCAGTCCTTCCGTGTCCAGAGAAAGATCGCGGATCAATTCCGAGGCAATAACGGCGTTGGATGTCCGGTAAAACTGCGATAGGAAAAAAAGCGATGTGGCAAGCAGAAATACGATCCAGCGGAGTGGTATAATATTTTTCATTATTGTTATAGTTTAGACCTTAAATTTGTTTGGGGCACCTGCTTTATTATGGGGTGCGGCCTGCATGTCAAGCACAAACTAATTCAGCCGGGCGATTTCTTGACAGGCCGTCCTGGGTTTCCTATATTCGATAAGCTCAGTAGAGAAAATTAATTTATCCGCAGATTACGCAGATTACACCGATTAAATTAAAAGATTATCATGATATTAAAAGGATAATCTGCGCAAATCTGCGAATTCTGCGGATATAAAAGGAAGATCACATGCGAAGATCCCTATCGATTATTATTCCAATTGCTGTTCTTTTTTTGATTGGCTGTGAGGCGCCCAAGATTAGAATCTTTCCAAGCTATGCGGACCCGTTGCAAGAGTACACGCTTCAGGGAAAAGAAACAGGGAAGGTGCTGGTTATTGCGCTACGCGGAATGATTACAGATGCTCCCAAAAGACAGTTTATCCGCACCCGGCCGAGTATGGTTCAGGAAGTCGTCTCTCAGCTTCGAAAGGCTGAGGCTGATCCGGAAATTAAAGCTGTTCTTTTAAAAATTGATTCACCCGGCGGGTCCGTTATCGCCAGCGATCTGATCTATAATGAAATCTTAGGCTTTAAACAACGCAAGAAGGCCAAAGTGGTGGTTGCCATGATGGGAGTGGCTGCTTCCGGAGCGTATTATGTTTCGCTTCCCGCCGATTTTATTCTGGCGCATCCAACGACGGTTACCGGTTCGGTGGGTGTTTTGTTTTTGCGTCCGGACATAACCGCCCTGATGGAAAAAATTGGTGTTGATGTTAATGTGAGCAAAACGGGCAAAAATAAAGACATGGGATCGCCTTTCCGGCAGGCTACCGCAGAAGAGCAGAAAATTACCCAGGATCTTATCGACCAGCTGGCAGCTCAATTCCTAAATCGTATTGCCGAACATCGAAAAATTGATCCGAAGAATTTAAAGGAAATCTCCTCGGCCCGCATTTATCTGGCACCTGACGCCTTAAATCTGGGTCTGGTTGATCGCATCGGATATCTTAACGAGGCGGTCAGCGAGGCAAAAGAGCTGGCGGATCTGCCGAAGGATGCAAAGGTAGTGGTTTATCGCCGAACGGCATATCCGGATGATAACCTGTACAACACCTCTACATCTCAATATGAAGGCGGTGGTCTGTCGATTATATCATTGAATCTTCCCGGCACATTGGCGCCCTTGCAAACCGGTTTTTACTACCTGTGGCATCCCGGCACCTGGGATGAGTGATGCCGTAGTTTTCTATCCGCAGATTACGCCGATTAACACAGATTATTTTTTTAACTTTATGATAATCATTTAATTTAATCTGTGTAATCTGCGTAATCTGTGGATAATAATGTTTTATAGTTTTTCAAATGCTGCCTAATCCAACCAATAATCATTCAAGGCACCCCCTGTCTCACAGGAACACACTTTGCCGGCGCCTTTAGCAAATGCGCGATGGTCGTATCCTCAATCTCCTTCCACATGTGTTTTCCGACCGAGGGCTCGTCAATAATTATATGGTGCATTTCTATCTCGGTCGCTGTCTTGTCCTTTTTGACAGGGTGGATTTTCCATTGATCCAGTTTTTGATTCGTAATCATTTCCTGTAAACCGGAAAACGAGATGAGCTCATCCTGCGCATCGATAAACACCACCGTCGGAACGTTTATTTTCGGATCCAGATTTTCTTCAAAATGTCCGGATGCCTCGAATAGGGCATTATAGGCAGCCATGGGTGTTCCTTTATTCGCACGGTAAGCCCGGGGGCCAAAACTTGGAACAACTAATCCCGGAAATGGCGACATGGTTTTTAAAAGATAATTGCGGTTATGCATTTTTAAGGCCGGGGCCAAAAGGACCATTTTGTCGAACGTTATGTATGTATTTGAGGTGAACAGATCAACTCCAAACAGCCCCCCCATTGAAAAGCCGACAAAAAACAAACAGGTTCCGTAGCGATTGCTTCTTTTTTTGACCTCCAGATAGGCCTGATAGGTTTCAGTTCTCCACAGCCGATATGAAGCGGATTTGAATGCCCGCATGCGTGCCTCTTCGCTGTCGGTATCGCTCAGGCGAGAATAGTTTTCGCCATGGCCCCGCAAAGACAGATTTAGGCAGTCGATTCCGGCTGCTGTCATTGCTGCGATGATGGATTCCATCTTATCCGGCCGGCCATTTAGCCCATGAATGACAAGGGCCACACCGTTTAATTTTTCAGTGTTTTTTCTGGGATACCAGCGGATTGCCGAAATTTGGTTTTGATCGTCTTTAAAACCCTCTTCCGAATCGTTTAACGCCGATACGCGTTCTTTAGAATCCACTTGAGCGCTCTGGCTGCCGGGACGCGTTTCAAGCAAGCCGTAAGCGCTCAAAGGCAGAATGAGACTTGCAATTATTAAGGCAATTGATCCGGCTCTCATGGTTTAACCCTTTTGGATTTAGGTTGGCGCTTCATTTTGTTAAAATTTGGCATTAAAGTCAATGGCAGCATGGATTTACAAGAATAGAGCCATATTCCCTGACGGCAAATTGCGTTTGACATCCACTCAGGGATTCAATATATAGGGCCAAATTTCTAAAAGGAGGTCAGATATGAAGCGGTTTCGACAAACTCTTAAACCGATAGGCTTTTTGCTGGCAATTTTTATGTTCATGCTGTCCGGTCCTTATCAATCGGCGCTGGCGGCCATGATCGAGACCGAATCGGTCGTTGATTCGGAGCGCGTCCAGAATGCCCGTGAGTATCTCAAAACCTTTCTGGCCCGTGAAGATGTAAAAAGCACACTGGTATCGCAGGGCATCGATCCCCGGGAGGCCCGCAGCCGTATTGATAGCCTGACTGAAGAAGAAGCGCGCTTCGTTGCTGACCACCTGGATCAAATGCCTGCCGGCGGCGGGTTTTTTACGACGCTGCTTATTGTCGTCTTTCTGGTTTTTGTTATCCTTTTAGTTACTGATATTACTGGATATACGGATATATTTCCCTTTGTGAAATCAAAGTAAAAGCTTCCTAATAAATTCAAAAAAGATCTTTCAGCAGGAGAAGGAGTGTGGACCTCTTTCTCCTGCCCCTTATGGCATAATTTAATTCCTCAAGCCATTTCAGCTGCCGTAAGCCACACGCAAATCATTTTTTCACCTGACTTCTGTCTTGTGACCTTAGTTTTCTGTCTTAATAACCGTCAAAATTCTGTCGATTATGTAAATATTTTCACAATTCCTTATGAATAAAAATTCATAAGCGTTTTAAAGGTTTTGGCGGAAATTCATCTAACCTTTTGATATTTTTTATAATATTTATAAATTGTTGATATTTTTTCATATTTGGCATGCTATTTGTATAGTTATGTAGGAAAGATGACAAACATCTTAATGGTCTCTCGAATGTGCGTGCATCTTCCCCTGCGGGCTTCAAACTAACAAGGCGAATGACCACGCACGAGAACAACGGCATTCAGGGAGCCATAATTAAAAAAGGCGAAACCAATTTTTGGCTTCGCCTTTTTTAATTTTTCCGACTGCATAAAGTGCCGCCATTTCACCATTGAAAATTCTCCGGTTCTATAATCTTCCAGCACTTGCGAATCGCTCGGACCGAACTTATCTTTTTTTTAAACATTCGAATTTGTTTCCAAATATGGAGGAATATCATGCCGATATATGAATATAACTGTGAACACTGCAGCTATAAATTCGATAAGCTCGTTATGAGCCACAGTACCGATGTGAAATGCCCCCTTTGCCAGGGGGGCGTGAAAAAGATGATGTCAACGTTTTCCGTTGGCCACGATAACAATGTGAGCGGCAACCTTCCACCGGGAGTGGGGCCCAAGATGTGTACCAATTGCTGAGGCATTGTTTCTGAATTAGAAGTGGTTTTGAATTAGAACCCATCTCAAAAATGTGGATGAGGGTTTCCCGCTTAACAGCGGGATTTCACATCTTAATTTAATAAATTAATGTGTGAATCAGGCAAGGCGCAAACCGATTCGAAAGCGGAGCATACACGGTAGTATGTGAGCATTTTGAATCGGTTTGATTATCACCTTAATATTCATAGAATGAGGTGTGAAATCCCGTTTAACGGGGCAACGCCGCCCTGGGCACTTAGACGCATTTTTGAGGTGGGTTCTAGGAGATGGCAGGGTAAAGCTCAAGCAGCCGATTGCCCAGCATCTCGGCCAGGCGCTTAAAAAGCAGGGCTTCATTCCGGGGGTATTTTTCCAGGATTTCAAGGAAATGATCCCGATTAAACTTCAGCAGATTGGTGGCTTCCATGCATTCGCCTGATGCTGAATAAACATCCCGTCCGATCAGACCCGACCAGCCGATGATCTCTCCCGGATGGCGCGCCATATAAACTACCGGTCCGGTGTCCCCCAGGCTGAGCTTTACCCTGCCTTTTAGCAAAACATAAAAGTGATTGGCCTGATCACCCTCATGAAACAGAAGATCACCCTCTTTCTGCGGTAGCTTTTTGGCGATATCCAATACTTCCACGGTAAAATTCTTACCCATGCCCATAAAAAAATCTGACATTTTGATATACATGTGATGGCTCCTGTTAAACTTCGCTAGGTCATGTTATTCGGAATAAGGGTAACCTAATATTAATTATGGATCTCACTAATTTGAAGTGCAGCTTTCCCAAGAAGTTAGAGGTAAATCTGCTCCATGTACCTGATGATTAAAGCTGGATTTTAATTGCCACTCTCACCGACGATGATAAATGGCGCCCAGAAAAAAGGATGGGCATAACTGGCCGCAACCTTGCCGCTGATCGGATCCTTCATGCCCAGACCGTCGATTAATTCCAAAATGGATTGGCGCAGGGCGCCAGCCCTGGATAAGGTTTTATCTTCCTTTTGGTACTCAAATAATCTGCTGGTCAGTTGCCGGGCCGAGGTGGTTTCCACAGGCCACATGCTCACCAGAATTGCCCGGCTGCCGGCATAAAAGAAGGCGCGTCCCAAACCCGATACGGCCTCTGCACCGGCACCATCAGCAGCGCCGGTATTGCAGGCCGACAGCACCACCCAGTCGGCATTGAGTTTGAGTTTTAAGATTTCTCCAAGGGTTAGCAGGCCGTCTTCATTTTCTCCGGTGACTTGCGGTGCGCAAAGCGCCAGCGCAGGCTGGCCGAGTCCATCCAGATCTCCCGGCACCAGGGCATGGGTGGCAAAGGCAATCACACGCCGGTCGGATAAATCCACGGTTTTAACCAAATGCTCCGAGGCGCGTTTGCCCACAAAAACATCATTTTCGGAATCTGCACCTAACGCCTCAGCAATACTTAAAATTTCTTCAGATGTATCGGGCAGGCGGTTGAGCATGCCCAGATGACTGGAGGTGATAGTGTCGTTGTCCAGATTGCCGGTGTCGGTTATGCGTATGCCGCGCACCTGCAAGGGATTTTGCAGGCTGGCAACCGGCGTCTTTGGGGTTCGCTTTTCTGTTTGTGCCTGGGCAAGTTGCTGCCGGTTGAAAAATGGATCTCCAAAACCGGCAAAAGCTTTGCGTTCTGCGCTTCCCTGCGGAAGACTTCGCAATGTTACAAACGAAGATACCGACGGCTGCCTTGTGATCGACACTTTACGGATCAGCCAGGGAACATCGCGGTAGTTTGAAAAAAGCACATCATCATCTTGAAGCGTAACCGGTGAAGTGGGCAAAATCGCAAACGGCAGCTGCCCCAGGGGGCCATGGGCCACTATTATCAGATGTTTTGAATCTTTCCAGGTGGCTTCTATCGGCTTGAGAAGCTCTCTATAAAGCTCATAGGCCTTTTGTAGATCATATGCGGGAATATCGCCAAGAATCTGCACATCAGGCGCCAGGGCTTTCCGCAAATCCGATATGGTTCTGTAAAGCGTATCTCTCCCCATCGGCACGGCTGTAAAAGCCATCCTGCCCTTATTAGGAAGCGCCCAGGCATAAGATTTGTCTTCAGTTGTATAAATGGAAATGAGGGCCTCATCTGGGCCCAGATGCTTTTGAGCGACTTCGGGGTTTATCGGCTGAGGGTTGGTAAAATCAGAGTACTTTGGAAAGCGGGTCCTGATCTCATCGAGCAAGGCGCTTTGGGCATCACTTAAGGCTTCTAATTTGGAGGTGATGCTTTTTATGTCCTCAGAGCTGCGCTGGCCTTCAGCGGCAGCAAGGGTATCGATAAGGATGGCTTGCAGGGCACTGATTTGATGCCGGGCATCCTGTTCTTTTCTGACCAGGTCTGTTAGTTGGGGATCTTCAATCGTTGCCCGGGCGCCGCTGGCACCTAAAGCGCTTTGTACTGCCTGGCCTCTGATGGCATCTGCCAACCGAAAGGCTTCGGACGTCGCGTCATGGTCTAGCTTTTGCTCAAGCGAGCTACCGGCAATTCTGCCCAGCAAATCGATATAGCTTTCTAAAATGATTCTAAACCTCTGCCTGGTTGAGAAATCTTTTTCACCACTCATATTTTGGGCGAGCAATATTGGAGTGGCTTCTGATAAATCATCAATTGCCTGTTCGAGTTTGCTCATTTCAGCATAAGCCAGGCCGCGTAGACCTTGCATCTCAGCTGTAATGTAATTCCGGTAGCCATAATTGTTCACATAGATGGCATGTGCGGCAGTAATTAATCTGAATGCTTCTTTAACGCGATTTCCTTTAATCAGGGAAAGAATAAGGTTCGGGTTACGAGCCAACATCTTTTCATAAACATAATTGTTATTAAGCAAACCCGTCCTGGCAAGATCGAATGCCTGTATGGCTTCAACAAATTTATGTTGATCAGCCAGAACATTGCCATGCCACATTCGGGCTCGACCCATAAGATATGAATCGGTCGAGAGGCCTGACTGAGCCATAATTCCAATGCCGGCTGCTATCAGCTCTTCAGCTTCTACCAGTCGTCCCTGTTGTTGGAGGGTTCCACCCATATTTCCAAGTACGGAGCCGGTTATCTCAGCCTCTCTACCTGCGAGCCCAGTGATTTCTTTTACGATTTTGCGCCACTCAAGCTCTGCTTCAATCAAGTCATTCTGTCTCTCAAGATTTAATGCAAGCCTGGATGCAAGGCCCAAGTAATACGATGGTTGCTGTGATTTCTTTGTTGCCGCCAGGCGCCTTGTATGTCTGCGATGTCTTTCGGCTTCTTTAAATTTTCCGCGCGCCTCCAGGATATCAGCCTTCATGCTGGCTACGGTAATTTCTGCCCAAACGCTCTTTTGTTGCCTGCAAAAATAAATTCCGCTATTTTTTATTTTTTCTGCTGACTCAAGATCGCCCATGCGAGCGTACATTGTTACTAAACTCGCGTAAATCGAGGGGTCTTCTTTTATTTTTAAACTTCGTTCCATCAAATCGATGGCTCTTTTGAAATTTCCTGCCCAGAGTTCTGACCTGCCAAGCCTGAGTAAAAATGCGGCATCCGCCTTGAGCTTTGCATTCTCCGCATATTGAAAAGCAGTTCGGGAATCTTGTAATGCTTGATGGAAATGAAAAATTTTCGTTGCCGCGTTTGCCCTGTTTATATAAAAATATGCCAGTTCGCGGTTGCTGGCATTGGCTGGAGGAGATTTCTCGGCAGCAGCCCGATACATCTTCGTAATTGCAGGGTCAAAGTGACCGGGCTGGTCTAGAATTGCTAAAATGTCATCAATACGGCGCGGTGGCGGTACAAAGGCTTCCCCGCTCATGGAAACCGCAACCTGCTTAGCCTCTTCCACCGACATCTGGCCTGCACAACCAATCGTTAAAGCGATGAAGGCAATAAGAATAATACATAGTGCGAAATCCAGGTTTATTATCATGTATCGCTTTGTATAAATTAAAAAACCCCGTCTTTTGTGATGAAAACGGGGTTTTGGTGCTTCTTTCATGTGGCACTCCCTGGTTTTTAGGGTTCGCACATTCGTATCAAAATGAAAATATCATAGTCTCATTTTTTAGGTCAAGCTCCAGGTTTATTGAATGATATTTATCTATATGTTCAAGTCAGTTACAATTTATACTTTGTCTAACGCCCGCTTGAAACCTTGCATGGATCCGCTAATTGTCGAATCCGGTACGGCATAGGACAAACGGAAGTAGCCCGGTCCGGCAAAGCCGGCGCCCGGCACCGCCAGGATCAGCTCTTCCTTTAAAATCTGAGTGAACTTGACGTCATCGGTGATGGGGCTTTTCGGAAATAAATAGAAGGCGCCCTCCGGCACGTTAAATTCATAGCCGATTTCAGACAGGCCTTGGCATAACATGTCCCGCCGGCGCTTGTAGATCGATACATCTACCGTGATACCTTGAAGCTGGGATACGGCCAGCTGGGCCAGGCTGGGTGCGTTGACGCACAACATGGTGTTGACAACCGCGGCGGCGCTGGCCAACAATCCAGCGTCTTCGGCTTCGGGATGGACGGCCAGATAACCGATGCGTTCGCCGGCCAGCGAGAGCTCCTTGGAATAAGAGGATACAACAATCGAATGCGGATAGGCCTGAAATATTGAGGGAACCTCTACATCATAAACAATCTTGCGGTAGGGCTCGTCTGCTACTAGATATATTCTTTTGCCGAATCTTTGGCTGGCGGCCTCCAGCACCCGGCCTAGCTCAGCGAGCTCTTCTGCCGCATAGACGACGCCGGTGGGGTTATTGGGGGAGTTGATCAGCATCACACGGGTCTTTTCCGTGATGGCGGATTCGATCGCGGCCACATCAAGATGAAAATCACCACCGGTGGGCGCGGTTTTAATCGGAGCACCGGCAATGAAGGCGTAGTGGTCATAGCCGATAAAGTAAGGGGCGGGTGTTAAAATTTCCTCTCCGGGATTAATGACCGCATTCAGAGCGTCGTTTAAAGCACCGGCAGCCCCGACCGTCATGACAATAAACTCCGGGTTAAGGTTGACATCGTGCAGGCTGTTCAGATAATCGGCGACGGCCTGCCGAACATGGGGATATCCGGCATTGGGGGTATAACCGTGGTAAAGGGATTCGTCATTCACCAGGTCTTTGAGAACTTTTTTAAATTCCAGCGGTGGCGGGACATCCGGATTTCCTATCGAGAAATCAAAGACATTCTCAGCGCCGTGCTCGGTTTTGAGCCGGGCGCCTTCTTCAAACATCTTTTTGACCATTTCCATACCTTCTACCATTTTGATCATTTTTTGAGCGATGGGCATAATTTTCTCCTTATATAGGTTTGCCAGTCAGGCCGGTTAAGCCAGTTGAGCCCGTTAAAATTGGAAATATACCTGATTTAATTTGTTCTACAGGCCAACGGGCTATACGGGCCAACGGGCTCAACCTATATCATTATCTTTGGGTCACTTTCTCAAGCAATTGGCGATAGTAGACATAATTTTCAAATGGAACATCCGCGCGGACACGGCCGTCGGCCAGCGGTATGTATCCGCCTTCCGCGATTAAAGGGGGAACTTTTTCTTCGATTTCCTCCTGGATCGCCGTTTTATCTTTGCGTAGGGCGTCCAGGTCGATTCCACCGATCAAGCGCAGGTCGCTACCGAACTCCCGGCGCAGGCTGCGGTAGTCCATGGTGTCGATATTGACCTCACAGGCCCACAGGCAGTTAAATCCCCATCGAAGAATGCTGGGGATAAGAATGCGTGCATTGGCATAGGTTTGAAGACATATCGTACTCACCTCGCGGCGATGGAGAACCTCAAGGAGCGGCTCATAATTTTTCAGCACAAAGTCTTCATACATCTGCGGCGAAATCAACGGCCGATCATTCCCGCCGATGGGCTCACTGAAAACCGCTGCATCAATTTCGACCTCATCGAGGATCCGATCCGCCAATCGGACCGCGAATTCGCCCTGGATCTGCATTCGTTTACGAACCATCTCAGGCTGATCCATTAGCAACACCATGGCGTCGTTAAACGAGCGCCAATTGCGCACCCCCATGGTTTTAAAAAATCCGCCATGTACGTACAGCATCAGTACATGATCCCTGGATTGCCAGTCGCGTGTACGCCTGGACCATCTGCTCGGCAACCTCTTTTTATCGAAGGGATTCAAGCGGCGCTGAAATTTTTTGAGATCTGTAATTTTATCGAGTTGCGCCATGAGTTTGGGACGGGGCTCCAGATCTACCTGGAGTCGTTCCCGGTGATCGGACGGAAACATTCTCGCAAGATCTTCGGCATTGGCCAAACCCTGTTTTTGCCACGCTTTCAAAACGTCATCGCGGATGCCTTCTTCAAAATAGGGGACGCGATCCGGTTGACCATAATCCATCGTTTCCCGAAAACGCTCACGGCTGGTCATCTTCTTGGGGGGTGCGGGTGTCAAATTAAAATATCCTTCTCCCAACCCAACCGGATCAGTTCGATCCGGTCCGGATGACTGTTGCCCAATTTGTATTTGATATCAGCGGCTTCGATATGGCGGGGCGGTGGGCTGATAGGCTTTTCGTCACCGAAATATTCATTGCGTTTAGACTGAATGATGCGGGCTCCAGTGGCATCGGCGGCCACCGGATCCGTGCTGACGATCAAGCCCCCATAATTCCAAAGGTATCGGCGGCTGAAATGATGGGGGCCCACGCCGTGAAACAAAGGGGTGAGCATTACCAATATGTTCAAGCGGGTTTTGCCCTTAACCGCAGGCTCTAACCAGATGCTGCCCAGCCGCTCGCAGGCATTGCCATGATAAGCCCAGGGCCGCCGCACAAACATGATATAATTCTTGAGCAGCGTGCCGAGTCCGGACCAGTGGTGGGTCCGCATCGGCCGTATGTTTATCAGTGCGGTTGAATTCTGAAATATAGGATTGCGGCCTACCCCGCGATCGTCAACGGAAATATTATGTTCCCCGACACCCGCCTCTACTAAACGCGCGATTATTCTTTCTTCCAATGCTGCCGGCGTCGGCAGTGGGCTCCATACATTGCTTTTGATACCGACGATTTCGGCAGGTTTTACCAGTTGTTGCCAGGCTGGCCGCGGATCCTTCGTATCAAATAGGGTCGCCACAGCCTGGTCCAACATTTCTTTTAGAATGGCGGGCCTTAAACGATTTCCATCAACCACCCTGTCATCACGTATCAAAATGACTTTGCTCTTTTGGGCCTGGCGGGCGGAGGCACTTTTTGGCATTGGCAGTCCCATTAAGCTGCCCATTACCACATATGAGCCGGTACGCAGGAAGTCTCTGCGGGTGATGACGCGTTTCTTTTCTGCCATTTTGATATTCCTGGTAATCTTGTTTTGTTGTGGTTTTCAAAAAAACGGCGCTAATAATTTTTCCGCCAATCGGCGGCTGTCGGATTCCAGAATAATGGTCAGCAGCTTACCTTTAAGAAAGGCCGCAGCAAATTTACCATCTTCAATTTCGGCAAACCCTGTTTTATCCGCATCCGGCAGATAGTGTTTTGAAAAGGCATTCAGCGATTTTTTGGCCACTTTCAGATTGGTGTAAGATATCAAAAGCAGGCGGGCGGCCTCGGTCCCCGCTTGATAACTTGCAAGAACGACCTCCGTGTTAGCAGAAAGATTAAGAATGTTTTCGTCCGAAATATAAAAATGATAGTTCAATACAACGGGGTGGTGGAGGTAACGGACGCTGCCGGATATGAGCCCCTCTGGAGGCAGCTTTTGCAGGATACGAGGTCTGAATCCTTTTTCGGCAATATGCGCGGCGACTTCCCGTCCCAGCGATTTGACCGCTTTTTCAGCCGCATCCGTTTCTTCTTCCATATAAATCGAGACAAAATAGCGGTGTTTCCAGAAACTGAGCCAGCCCGACCGATAGCGGGCATTCTGACCGATATCAATTGCGTTTCCATCAGTGTCATGGGTAAAGACGCCGAACGCATCATCGGGCGTTCCCATGTCAAAAAGATCCAAAACGATTGCGGGTTCCTTGGCTGCCGTATAACGCCGGGAAAGGCATTGCTGCATGTTATATGCTTTATAGAGTTCGGCACCCCCATCAATGTAACTGTATATGGTTTCTTGATCGTAAAGACGATCCTCGGGCTCCGCCGTCCAGCCTTTTAATTGTCTGGGAAGCCGGTCGCCTAAATCCTTGAGGGTATTTGCATGTGAAGTGTTCGTCATAAGAAGCACCCAAATAGTGAGTAAGATAATAAAAGGGCAGGGATTGCATGCCCTGGCCTGGTGGACGCTGTTCATAAAAACTCTCGAGAGGATTGGAGTGACGGATTGATACCAACGTTCCCCATCTACCGCCAAAATATATCAATTCGCCTTGAAAATACAGGAACCTGCACTTTCAATATTATTTGACCGAATGGCAGGCGGGTGTCAAGTCAATAATAAAACACCCCTGAAACCAGCTGTGAATGGAATTGGATTTTTTTCCAAATACGGGCTTGACATCCTCAAAGCTCAGGTGGCAGTTTGCGATAAGACTGAAATTAGACGACAGGTGCGTACCATGCTAGGCATTTCAACTTCCTGGCAGTCAGGCGGATCAGCCACTGCCGAAGGGATGCTCGCGGCGCTGAAAAATCTTGACGTCTCAGGTGTCGAACTGAGCTATCGAATTTCAGAAGACCTGTATCAACAGTTAAAGGATCCACTCATGCGTTCCGGATTAAAAGTTGTCAGCGTCCACAACTATTTTCCGATTCCTTTTACCAAAGCGGAGTCAAAAGGCGGCGGTGACCTGTTTCTGCTTTCAAGTTCTGACCCTGAGGAACGCCGGAATGCAATTCGATTTACAACGAAGAGCATTGAACATGCAGGCAAACTGGGAGCCGCTGCGGTCGTACTGCATTGCGGGGCGGTGGAAATGGATCACCAGATGAAATTGCTCTACCAATATTTGAGTTCCAACCAGCTGGCTTCAGAAGAGGCCCATACTTTTATCAGCGATAAATTAAGGGAACGGGACGGGCGCAAGCCTGAACACCTGGAAAATTTATTGAACAGCCTTGATCATCTTTTGCCGGTTGCTGAAAAACAGGGTGTAATGCTGGGATTGGAAAACCGGTATCACTACCATGAGTTGCCCGGGCTGGATGATTTTGGTGCGATATTCGCCAATTTCAGAGGCGCCCCGATCGGTTATTGGCACGACACCGGACATGCACACGTCAATGAGGCATTGGGTTTAATCCCCAAGGGGTCACTTTTGCGATCCTACTCTGATCAGCTCATCGGTATTCATCTTCACGATGCCGTCGGCCTGGATGACCACATCCCGCCGGGCAGCGGCGAAATCGATTTTAAAGCGCTAAAGCCTTTTCTTAAAACCGACACGATTAAGGTTATCGAATTGAAGCCGGGAATTCCAGAATCAAAGGTAAATAAAGGCATCCGGTTTATTCGTGACAGACTATCAATCCGCAACCGCTATCAGATAGGCGCCCAGGAAAATGATAATCGATGAGGCGATCCGGATGCGTTTATTCTTTTCCTTCAGCAAATGTCCTCCTAGCAAAACGGCAAAAACGATGCTAAGCTGTCTGAGCCCGGCAACATAGCTCATCCGCTCCATGGTGAATGCCTGCAGGATGAGAAAGTATCCGAAAATCGACAACACGCCGCAGACCAGAATTGAACCTTTGTGCAGCGCCCATTCCTTTTTTAATATGTCCCTGGATTTTGCTTTAAAGATATAGCCGCTAAACAAACTGAGACTGACCCAGGGATAA
>JASFIU010000065.1:0-13786 GCA_050122495.1 Desulfobacterales bacterium
ACCAACTAACCAGTTCCACGGTCTTAGGCCAAACCTTAACCACTTGAAACGATCCTTGAATAGTTGTGAAATATTGTTTCCGATTCGGCACATCAAAAAATTTTCGGGCTTTAAGCACACATTGGGCTCATTGGTCTCGTATCCTTTAAAACCGTAAGATTGATAAAGATTGACGAGCTTTTGGCGATATTGGGTGACATCCATATCGGTACCAGCCAAATCCCAGGTCCATGAATATCCTACCAGATAAGTTATTTTGTCTTCAATATGCGGATGGGCGAGTATCATTTCCATGATTCGGTGAGCAACACCCAAGGACCGCCATGCCCGGCAGACTTCAATGGCTTTTAGTTCTATCATAATCTTGGGACCCAGTTCGGCCCAGCGCTCACCCGGTTCCGGATAAGCCAATACACCGAACCCGATGATATGCTTTTGATCGGCAATTGCCAAGACCACATTAGCATCCGGATATCCTGCATGGTCTTCGAGAGTTTGCCGCCGAGTATAGAGGGATTTAAAATCGGGTTGACTGCGGGACTGATCATCAAAAGTGTATTGCCGGATTTGGCGCGGGCTGCAAAAGGAATGAACGCATATATCGCCCCTGGGAGTTGGAAATGAAACTACTTTTGAGAGCGTCTCATTCATTTTCGCATCGGTGTTGCCGGAAATCGTTCCCGTTTATTGGGTTTTCCAAGCCGCGTTGTTTTCAACGACTGGGGCACTTCGTGCCCCGCCTTTACCGCCTATGGCGGTAAACTCCAAGCCACCCGCTTCGCGGGTGGTCGTTGACTCCGGGAATGCGCTTGATCGGAATTTTACATAATACAACATCCATTATCAAGACACTTCTTCCCAAATTGAGCGTTTCAAATTTTAAAAGGGATCATCATTCTTATAATCAATGAAAATGGCAGGCGTGCGCTTTTAAAGACGCACCGCCTGCCATAAAAGATAAAGCTAAAATTAAAAAATAAATTACTTCTGCGGTTTACCAAGAACTTCTGCGAACATTTCTTCATCCCAGAGTCTTGAGTCAGCAACGTTCTGACGGAACTTGATGAAGTCAATGGTATCCTGTCCGGTGATTCTCTTGGTGTTGAAAGCACCGAAGCCGAGGAATGCTTCTCCGCCCATATTCGCGGCCAGCCAGTGACGGTTGCCGTTTTTGCAGATATCCCAGAAGTATTTCTTTTTCATGCGAATGCCGTCGATGGATTTGATCAGGCAGCCGGGAAAAAGATTGGCAAACGTCCAGATAACCTTATCGATTTCCTTGTCGAGCAATTCAAAGTCCGCATTGGGCTGATGCTCTTTTACAAACGCCCGGGCTTCTTTGCCGGCATCACCGGTTTTATACTCGCCGTAAACAATCTCACCGTCTTCGACATATTTGTCGGTGATAATCATGGGGTTGCGGACCCATTTGCCATCCACCTTCAAAACCGGTACGGCTTTGCTGATCAGATTTTTTGTTTTCATCTTGTAGGCGGACCACATCTCGCATGAGACACAATTCCACATCGCATCTTCGTTGCTGAGCATCCAGGGCAGAAAATCCGATGACCCCCCGTCCGGCGCTGAACCGTGCCGCGGACCCGCCTGGCCAAAGATGGCCAGATCGGAGGACAACGTTAGATCGCAAGCCATTCCGATCTCCTGACCGCCGGCCACCCGCATACCGTTCACCCGACAAATTACCGGCTTTTTGCAGGCCAGGATCGAATCCACCATATGATTGAACAGCTCCATATACTGGCCGTACTCATCACAGCGCATGCTGTAGAATTCACTGTATTCTTTGGTGTTGCCGCCGGTGCAGAAAGAATACGGGCCGGTGCCGGTAAACACCACCGCTACCACGCTCCGGTCCAGGGAAGAGTTTTCAAACGCGGCAATTACGCCTTTGACCATCTCGGTGGTGTAAGAATTGTACTGCTTGGGGTTATTAAGCCGGATCCAGGCCACATAAAGCCCTTCCTGCACTTTTCCTTTGGGATCCATCAAGGGTCGTTTTTCATAAACGACGCAGGGAGCATCGGCATCCGTTCCCCAGTGCACATCGGTATGCAGAAGATGGTTTTTGGGTTCGTTGTCTCGGGGCATCCAGTCTAGTGCCATGATTGTTACCTCCTTGTGTTATTAAAGCTTTCTATTATATTCGAGAAGATTTGATTGCTAGAAATCAGGAATCAACACAATGCGACGGTCCGGCGGAACCTTATGCGCTTCTTCAAAGGATTCCATTATTGAGCTCATCGGACGGGTCTGAACAAAGTCATCAATATTAATTTTGCCTGAAGTCGCCATATTCAAAACCACGGGATAGTACTCGGGCAAACAGCCCCAGGTACCGATAATTTCAGCATCAAATGCCATCAACCGACTCATCATGTATTCCGACTTGCCAAGCCCGAATCCGATGATAATCAATTTACCGATAAAACTCAGCAGGCTTAGGCCAATTTCCTGACCCCCTCTGGCTCCGGTAACCTCGAAAATTTTCCAGCCAAAGCTCGGCAATCCATTTTCCTTGCATATACCTTTAAATTCACCGGAAACCGTTCGGGTGTCTTTGTCGGCGGAGTTGATCACAAAATCGGCTCCATAGTTGAGGGCACGATCCAGCTTTTCCTGGGTGATGTCAATGCCGATGACGGTGCCGGCGCCCAAGCCTTTCGAAATTTGGCCCATATACTGGCCGACGCCACCGCCGATGCCGATAACAACGACATTATCCCCTGGTTGTAAATCTGCCCGTTTAGCCGCCTGGTAAGGCGTGGTACCCGCATCCGCCAACACAGCCAGGTGTTCCAGCGGAATATCCCCCCGGTTTTTGATTTCACAGAGATCGATCCCGGGCACCGGGATGTGACTTGCAAAACCGCCGTAAATCCCCAGGCTGTTTCCCGGCATTTTCTGATCGAGACATCGATTTCCTCGACCGGTTTTACAAAGATAACACTTACGGCATGGCATCACTGCAGGAATTATGACTTCTTTTCCGATCCAACTTTCTTCTCCTGCAACCACTGTACCGGAAATTTCATGACCCAGTGTCAACGGCGGCTTTACAACCGTTGGTACGCCATCGTAATAATATCCCAGGTCGGTGTGACAGACGCCGCAGCCTGCAACCTCAACCAGTACTTCACCGGATTTCAACTCCGGAACCGGAATTTCAACTTTTTCGATTTTACCCGGTGTCACCTCCTTGGTTTCCTTATCGCGCGAAGTAGGTTGCACCATTTGCCAAGTTTGAATTTTGTCAGGTATACCCGCCATATTGCCCTCACTTTCAAGTTTAAATGATTATAAAACGCTTTTAGCTAAATTTGGATTACTCAATAATCCCGATCAAACGACCGGTGAAAATGAATATACAGATTGAATTTAAATGAAGCCGGATAAAAACAGGTGGGAACCCCTCGATTTCATCTAAAATTGCTTCATTATAATTATTTTAGTTGGCAAATTCGGCTTATTTTTAAAGATTTTGCTTGATTTTCGCTGCAAAATCTGAAATTACTTTTTAGCTACAATGTAACTACATTGATGTCAAGAATTTTTATTGACTTAATGCGAACTCGGCTTTAATCTAGCTTCGAAATTTTTCAAACCAGCAGATAAACCAATAGTTTCAATACCCTAAAAAGATCTTTTCTCCTCTAAAAGTTGAAACGCTCATTTTAGGAATATTCAGGAGGATCCTATGCTACTAGAAGGCAAAAATGCACTGGTAACCGGAGGCTCGCAAGGAATCGGCGCGGCTGCGTCCCTCGAACTGGCTCGCGAAGGGGCCAATATCTGTCTGACCTACCGCAAACATGAAACCGAAGCCAAAAAATATGCGGAGGAAATCACGGCATTGGGCCGCAAAGCACTTGCGCTGCAATGTGATATATCTTCTTTTGCCGAGGCCGAAGAAGTCGTTAAATCGGCTATTGCGGAATTTGGCAGCTTAGAAATTCTGGTTAACAACGCCGGTATGAACTGGGATGGCGTTTCCTGGAAAATGACCGAAGAACAATGGGATCGGGTCTTGGAAGTCAACTTAAAGGGCTATTTTAACTTCACCCGCCAGATCGCGCCGATATTTAAGGAGCATAAATACGGTCGGATCATAAATGTGACCTCCATTAACGGCTTGCGGGGCAAATTCGGCCAGACCAATTATTCGGCTTCCAAAGCCGGTATCATCGGTTTTACAAAGGCGCTTGCAAAAGAGCTTGGCGCTTTTGACGTAACCGTAAATGCAGTAGCCCCAGGTCTGATCGAAACCGCCATGCTTAAAGAATCGGAAGCCAGAGATAAGATTATCGATCTTGCAATGGGCGAAAGTGCCATTAAACGGGTCGGCCAGCCGGAAGATCTTGCTTACCTGGTGGCATTTCTGGCATCCGACAAAGCTAAGCATATTACCGGAGAAGTAATTAAAGTGGATGGCGGGCAATATATCTAAAAAAGGTTGAGCCCGTTACCCGTTCGCCCGTTGGCCGGTTAATAAAATCAGACCTTTCTCCTTTTATTACGGGCCCAACGGGCTAAACTGGCAACCGGCAAACCTGAATGAATGGTACATTTTTTTGATAAATTATCGTTAACATTTTGTCATAAATTAAAATGAAAAAGGAAGATCCATGGGAAAAGTAGCCATCATTGGAGTCGGACAGAGTCCATTTGTCAGAAGTTACCCGGGTTCCATCCGGGAGTTGGTTTTTGAAGGATTTAAAGATGCGATGCAGGACGCGCAGCTGACCACCAAAGATATCGATGCCTCTGTAGTCTGTTCAGCCCCTGAATATGACAAACAGCGTTCACCGGCCGGCGTTTTTGCGGAATACCTGGGTTTGAATCCGCAGCCGACTTTTTATGTTGAAACCCTGTGCTCATCGAGCAGCACCGGCTTGAAACTCGCCTATTCCCTGGTAAAGTCGGGACTGCACGATGCGGTGGCGGTCATCGGGTTTCAGAAAATGTCTGAAATCAGCTCCTCTGAATCCCAGGAGCGAATGGGCCGCGGCGCCGACATTCAGTGGGAAAGTCCTTTCGGCACCATGATGCCGGCCTATTATGCCATGTATGCCAAAGCGCACATGGAAAAATACGGAACCACCTTAGACGATCTTGCGCTCATCCGGGTGAAAGCGGCAACCTACGGCCAGCTGAATGAAAAGGCCGTCTATCGGAAGCCCGTGGAATTCGAAATGTTTACCGATCCGGAAAACCGCATGGCCGGTCCGGTAGCCAGCCCGCTGCGGGTTGGCGATTGCTGTGCGAATGCGGACGGCAGCTCTTGCGTCATTGTTGCCAGCGAAGAAAAAGCCAAATCCATCTCCAAAAAGCCGGTCTGGATATTAGGTGTGGGCGCCGCAACCACCAGTGTTAATTTATCCGGGCGGGATTTATTTACGGGATTAACCGTAGCGGAGCAAGCAGCTCAGCAAGCCTATGCGATGGCCGGCGTGGGCCCCCAGGACATCGATGTCGCCGAAGTACATGATTGCTTCACCATCGCTGAAATGATGGCCTATGAGAATCTGGGCTTTGCCAAACCCGGAGAAGGCCGGGAGCTCATCCGAAACAAAGAAACCTACCAGGAAGGCAGCATTCCGGTGAATGTAGATGGCGGTCTTTTGTCAAAAGGACACCCCATCGGCGCCACCGGTGGTTCCCAAATCCGCACAATCGTCTTGCAGCTTCGAGACGAGGCCGGAGATATCCAGGTTAAAAACCCGGAGATCGGGCTGGTTCATAACATCGGTGGTGTGGGATTATACGGAAATGTGACCATTCTTGGCCGATAGGCCGCTAATTTAGAATTTTTATTTTATAGCGTTTGACTGATGATTTCGCACGCAAAGCCGCCAAGACCGCAAAGGGTGAAAATATTAGCTAACAGCTTATTTTATAATTAATCTTAGCGACGTTGCGTCTTTGCTTGAGGTTCTTTTATCCCTAATAGAAAGGCGAATTATGAGCAAGGTAAAAGAAGTAGATGATCGATTCAAAAAATTCGGAACGGTAAGCTTTACCTCTATTACCAAAACCAATGATTTCGTGGACCACCTCGAAAAGAACAAAGTCATGGGAACCCGCTGCAAGGATTGCGGGATGGCCTTCTTTCCGCCCAGAGCAGATTGGCATCAATGTCTTGCCAGCAACGTGGAATGGTTCGAGGTCAGCGGTAAGGGCACGCTGGTTACTTACAGTAAGCTGGAATTTGCACCTATCGGTTTCCAGGATGATGTCCCCTACTCTATCGCCCTGGTGGATTATGGTGATTACAAAGTCTTTGGCAGACTTTCCAGCGACTTGCCGGAAGCTGAAATCAAAGCGGGCATGCAGGTCCAAACCGTTGTCAATACACTGCCCAACGGGCAGCTGAACTATGTTTTCCAAAAAGCGTGACCTAAACTAACCACAGAGCACACAGAGGGCACAGAGAACTGATTTTAACTATCAAAATTCTCTGTGGACGCTGTGATCTCTGTGGTAAAACCCTAAACAAGGACGGTAACCATGAGCGGATATAAGTATCTAAAAGTTGCAAAGGACGAAGGCGTGGCCCGGATTACATTCGACCGGCCGAAACACAATGTTTTCGATATCGAACTGATGAATGAGCTCATTGCCGAGCTCAAGGTGCTTGTCGCCGATAATGAACTTAAATGTCTGGTGCTGAACGGTGAAGGCCCCAGCTTTTGTGCGGGGGTAGAAGTGTCCGATCATAAACCGGAGATGGCCGATAAAATGATCGAGACCTTTAATCAGATTTTTGATCTATTAGATCAGCTCGAGGTCCCCACCCTTGCGTCTGTGCATGGCTTCTGTCTAGGCGGGGGTATGGAGGCGGCCATCGCCTGTGACATCGTTGTCGCTGCCAGAAGCGCCCAATTCGGCCAGCCGGAAATCAAGCTCGCCTTTTTGCCGCCCTATGCGGCCGTGCGGCTCCCCCACCTGGTGGGCCCTGCCAAGGCAATCGAGATCTGCACCACCGGCAAACGCTACAGCGCTGAAGAGGCCCAAAAAATGGGAATGATTGGCCATGTCGTCGAAGATGATCAGCTGGCCGAAGCGACCGACAAACTGGTGAAAGAAATTCAGTACAACAGCCCGCTGATGATTCGATTGAACAAACAGGCGGTTAAAAAACACCTGGGCATGGAATTGCCCCGGGCCATTCAGGGTGCCAGTGATCTTTTTCTGAAAACCTTGATGAAAACAGAGGATGTGCTGGAGGGGATTAAAAGCTTTGAAGAAAAACGCAAGCCGGTGTGGAGGAATAAATAAATCGGGTTACGGGTTTCGGGTTGCGTGTTACGCGATATTAGTCTAGCATGCAAACTCGCAACTCGTAACGCGAAACGCGCAACACGTAAAGGAGAAGTTATGTCTCAGATTAAAAAAGTTGCGGTCATTGGAGCGGGGAATATGGGCAGTGGAATTGCCCAAAAGATGGCCCAGGAAGGACTCAATGTCGTTCTGGTGGATATCGATGAGGAATTTGTTGAGCGTGGCCTTAACACCATCCGCCAAATGCTGAAAGAAGCTGTGGAGCGTAAGATTCTCAGTGCCGAGGATGTTCACAATATCCTGTCAAATATCATCGGCACCTGTGATTTTGAGATGGTGGCCGACGCCGACCTGGTTGTTGAAGCAGTCTTTGAGGACAAGCAGGTCAAATTCGATCTTTTTGAGAAATTGGATAAGATCTGTTCGCCAAAAACAATTCTGGCAACGAACACCTCCAGTTTTTACGTACACGAGTTTGCTGAAAAAACCACCCGCCCGGACCGTTTTGTGGGACTGCATTATTTCTATCACCCGGCCAAAAACCGACTTCTGGAAATTATTCCCCATGAGAAGACGAGCAATGAAACTTTAGAAAAAGCGCTGCTGGCAGCCAAACTTCATGGCAAGACCGCCATCGTCGTAAAAGATGCCCCCGGGTTTGCAGTCAATCGTTTCTTTGTGCCCTTTTTAAATGAAGCCACCCGCATGCTGGAAGAAGGTGTCGCCAATATTGCAACGATTGAAGAAGCCGCCAAACAGGCCTTTAAGATCGGTATGGGCGCATTTGAACTCATGAATGTCACCGGAATCCCCATTGCCGTGCACGCTTCAACTACTCTGGGAAATGAGTTGGGACCGTTTTATGCCACTCCCGATATCCTGAAAGCACAGATGGATAAAAATGAAAACTGGGATCTAAAAGGCGATGTCGACGAATCCAAGTTTGCGGAAGTTAAGGACCGCTTTTACGGTGCCTGCCTCGGTGTTGCGGCCGCCCTTGTAGACGAAGGCGTCGCTTCCATTGAGGACACGGACCGGGGCGCAAAAATCGGTCTGCGCTGGCTGATGGGCCCCTTCGAAATCATGAACAAAATTGGCATCGAAAAGACTTATAAAGCGGTGCAGGCCATCACTCAAAAATACCCGGATTTCAAAATGCCTAAAATCCTTGAAAAGCAAAATGAGATCGGCCAGCCCTTTGCTTTCCATTTTGTGGATCTTGATATCAAAGACCAGATTGCATACGTCACACTCAACCGCCCCGAGGCAATGAATGCCCTCAACGAAACGGTGGTGGCCCAATTGACCGAACGATTTGACGAAGCTGAAAAAAATGCTGATGTGAAGGCCATCGTAATTCAGGGCGCCGGCAAAGCTTTCGGAGCCGGAGCGGACATCAGATGGTTTGTCAACAAGATAAAAGCCGACCAAATCCCGGATATTGTCGAATTTACACGCAAAGGTCATGAGCTGCTCCTTAAAATCGAAAATTCAGAAAAGCTGACCATTGCGCTGCTCGACGGCCTGTCTTTAGGCGGCGGCAGTGAACTGGCCCTCGCCTGCCAGGTCATTATTGCGACGCCGGCGGGATCGATGGGCTTCCCCGAAACCGGCATCGGCATCTTTCCGGGGCTGGGCGGAATGTTACGGATGGCCCGCTTTGCGGGGCCTGAACTGGCGAAGTATTACGTCTTTACCGGTGCCCCCATCAGCGCTCAAGACTTGCTCGCACTCGGCATCGTCAACCGTCTCGTTGGGACAGCTGAATTGGAATCAACCCTGATCGAGCTGATATCAGAAAAAAAGCAGGACAAATACCGACAACGTGAAATCCCGGAAAAATATAAACCATTTGCTCAGGCATGCAGCCGCGAAAATGTAGCCCGGCTGTTGGGCGGCAAGCAACCCGAAGGCATTCCCGATGAACTCGCCGCTAAAACCGCTAAGATCATAGGTTACAAAGCACCGCTGGCTTTGAAGCTTGCCGATGAAATCATCGATCAACAGATCGGGAAATCAATACCCGAGGCGGTGGAGATTGAACTCGATCGCGCCAAAGATATTTTCAGCACGGACGATGCCCTGGAAGGTCTTTCATCGTTAGGACGCAAAAAACCTGAATATAAAGGGACCTGATGCGCATGACCCTCAATGTCAGTTGTTTGTGGTCCGTTGTCCGTTGAATTTGGAATCGCAGCTATCTGCCAACGGACCACTAACAACGGACAACAAGCTATTACCCATTATTCGACGCAACGACGAGAATCACCAAATCCTCATCCCCGTTATTTAGAAGATAATGGCTTGATCCCGTCGGTATCCAGGTGGCATCGCCCGGCCCGACCTGTTGGCTTTCATCATCCACACCCATTTCACCGGAACCGCTCAATACAAAATAGATTTCCTCCATGGGATCAATATGGGATTCGATCAGCTTTCCCGGTGCCAGCGTTGCAATTGCCAAAAAGCCGATTTCCTTTAAGATTCGCTGATCTAAAATCATCTGGGCAATCGCACCCCTATGGGCCAGAAAGGTGGTCTCCATCACTTCTTTGTCTCTTAAATTCCGCACGATCATGGGATTTTCCTTCTATATGGATAAACACTTAAGCCTGGTTATAAGGTCTGAATTAGTGCCTAAAAGAGCAAAATTTGTAGGTCCCACGCAATGCCGCAAAGACGCCAGGGGCATTTTATTATTTTGTTTATTTTTCTTTGCGACTTTAGGTCTTTGCGTGAGAATTATTATAAATTCTCCGATTCCGCTTATTAATTTTAGCTTGACAGAAACTACAATGTAGCTTTAATGTAGCCAACCAAAAAGAATCAACACGAAAATGGTATTTATCTGTTTCATTGACAGATTTTTAAAAAATGGCTAAAAATTCATAGAATATTCACTTTGAGCCCGGCATGCATTTTTGAATCAGCGCTAATATTTTAAAAATTATTAAAAGGGGAATTCAATGCACAAACTACTTACCCAAAACCCAGGTCAAAAAATGTTGCTTTTGGGCAATGAAGCCATTGCCCGGGGAGCAATTGAAGCGGGTGTGGCGGTTGCCAGTACTTATCCCGGCACACCGTCCTCGGAAATTTCTCTTCAATTTTTCCAGACTTCACAGGAGAGTGATCTGTATTTTGAATACAGCACCAATGAAAAGGTGGCTATGGAAGTGGCGGCTGCAGCTGCCAATTCCGGTGTACGCAGCATGTGTGTCATGAAGCATGTGGGTGTTAATGTTGCCGCCGATGCACTGATGACATTGGCCTACGTTGGTGTCAAAGGCGGGATGGTTGTCCTTACCGCCGATGATCCCTACATGTTTTCCAGCCAGAACGAACAGGATAACCGCTTTTATGCCAAACTTTCCGGACTGCCCATGGTGGAACCATCGTCGGTGGAAGAAGCCAAAGATATGGTGGGATATGCTTTTGAGATATCCGAACAACTGCAGGAACCGGTTCTGGTTCGTACCACCACCCGCATAAACCACTCTTCGGCGATTGTCCAGCTGGGGGAAATAAAAACACCCAAAACCAAAGGTGATTTTGTCAAAGATCCCTTCAACCTGGTCACCGTACCGGCGGTTTCCAGAAAATTACATGTGAAGCTTTTGGAAAACATTGAAAAAGCCCAGGCAATTACCGACTCCTCTCCATATAATTTCATTCGCGGAGATGCGGGTAAATGGGGGATCATTTGTAATGGTGTCAGCTACAATTACGCATCCGATGCCATCAAAGAGTTAGATATTGGTGATAAGGTCAAAATACTGCGAGTGGGATTTTCATACCCTATGCCCGCAAAAATTATTAAGGCTTTTTTAAATGAATGTGAAAAGGTATTGGTGATTGAAGAAGGTGAGCCTTATATGGAGGAAAGCGTCAAAGCATTTGCCCAGGAAGAAGGATTAACCCTGCCGATTCGGGGAAAGGCCAAGGACCTGTTTTCTCGTTTGTATGAGTTCGACCCGGCCCAGGTGAGGGAAAATATCGCCAAGTTCTTCGATATACCATACACGCCTGCCGTCAAACCGGATATTTCCGATGTTCCCGAAATACCCCAGCGGCCGCCCAACCTATGCGCCGGCTGTTCCCACCGTGCCACTTATTATGAAGTAAAAAAGGCAGCTGAGGGCCTCGGCACCATCTACCCCACCGATATCGGCTGTTACACCCTCGGTGTGTTACCGCCGCTTTCAACGGCTGATTTTCTCCTGTGCATGGGATCATCCGTCGGCACAGGATGCGGATTTTCGGCCGCCACTGACAAAAAAGTGATTTCCTTTATCGGAGATTCCACTTTTTTTCACTCCGGTATCCCCGGTCTGGTCAATGCCGTGTTCAACAACCACAATTTCACGTTGGTGATTCTCGATAACAGCACCACGGCGATGACCGGGCATCAGCCACATCCGGGTGTTGACATGGCCGATTTTAACCGGACAGGCTATGGCCGGGTATCTATTGAAAAAGTCGTCCGGGCCATCGGCGTACCCCATGTGGCAGTGATCAGACCTTTTCGCGTCGGCAAAAGCGTCACGGCTATAAAAGAGGCAATCGATTATAAAGGCGTATCGGTCATTATTTCGGAAGAAGCCTGTGTCCTTTACGCCCGTAGTCTTAAAAAAGCCAAGGGCAAACCGTTTCATATCAGCAACAAATGCAAAGATCACCGCGACTGTGTTAACGAACTAGCCTGCCCGGCTTTCTATGTCGAGGGCGAAAAAGTTCACATAAACGCTGACCTTTGTACGGGCTGCGCTGTTTGTGCCCAGATTTGCCCGGAAAAAGCAATCGTGCCGGTCCGGTCAAAGGATAAAGCAAAAACGTCATCATGACGTTGGAGTAATGGAGTATTGGAGTAATGGAGTAATGGGTTTTTCCTTCGTTGCGCGTTACGAGTTGCGAGTTACGGGTTATGCACCTCAGAGGCTACTCTGCAATATTTTAATAACTCGGAACGGGGAACTCAAAACGATTTAATCTCATCACTCCAACACTCCACCACTCCAGTTTTTTAATATTGACTTGATGGGCACCACAAAAAATTTTGGCAGGATATAAATAAATTACACTTTACAACACGATTAGGAACCGACTTTATGGAGACAAAAAGATTGATCATCGTGGCCGTTGGGGGACAGGGGAATCTGCTGGCATCCAAAGTTCTGGGAGAGGCGGCTCTGCTGGCCGACATCCCCGTACGTATGAGTGAAATTCACGGCATGGCCCAGAGGGGCGGTGTGGTGGAATCGGCGGTCGTGTTTGGCGATGCAGACAGCACCATCATCTCCGATGCGGAAGCGGATGTGCTGCTGGGCTTCGAGCCGTCTGAAACCCTGCGCGCCTTAAACAAATGCAATGCCGATACCATCGTAATTACGAATACGGCACCCCTGCCGCCCTTTACGGCGGCCATCGGTAAAGGGACTTATCCTGATTTACAGGAGCTTCAGGACTTGATTCGTAATAAAACCGCCAAACTGATCGCTTTTGACGCCCAGACACTCGCAAAACAGGCCGGCAATATCATGTCTTTGAATATGGTGCTGCTGGGCTCACTGATTCAAACCGGAATTATGCCGGTGTCGGCGGACCATGTTAAAGAAGCCATTCGAACATCCACCAAAAAGGCTTTTGTCGATATTAATATCAAAGCCTTTGAACTGGGCTTTGAGGCCGCCGCCAAGGCGGCGTGATTTGATCGGGATGGGCGCACCGGTCCCATTTTGACGGTAAAATCGGCAACGGGTTCCGATCGGTTCCCGCTGACCCGTTGGCCCTTTAAATAAATTTACGGATAGTGGCTGTGATAGGAGCTAACTAAAAAGGAGGAAGATTATGCCCTGGAACGATAAGTATGAATGTATGCCGGTGGAGGAGCTTAAAGCCTTTCAGCTGGAGAAACTGAAGGAAACCGTCGCCTGGATATCTGAAAAGGTCCCGTTTTATAAGAATAAATTTAAAGAAATGGGGCTCGAAGCCGGCGATCTTAAAAGCCTGGAAGACGTTGCCAAACTCCCGTTTACCGTCAAAAATGATTTAAGAGACAATTATCCCTTCGGTCTGTGCGCCGTGCCCATGGAGGATGTTGTCCGGGTGCATGCGTCTTCAGGCACGACGGGTAAGCCGATTACCGGCCCTTACACCGCCGAGGATTTGGAACAATGGATCGAATGCATGGCCCGTAACTTATATGCCGCCGGAGTCCGCAAGGAAGATGTGGTTCAAAACGCTTACGGGCACGGCCTTTTCACCGGTGGACTCGGGTTCCATCAGGGAGCCATGGCCATTGGCTGCACGGTAGTGCCCACCGGCGCCGGAATGACCGAACGCCAGATCACCATCATGCAGGATTTTAAATCAGATGTGCTCTTTAGCACACCCTCGTATGCCCTGACCATCGCCGAAAGAGCCGAAGAAATGAATGTGGATATTAAAAAACTTCCCTTGCGGGTCGGGGTGTTCGGCGCCGAACCCT
>JASFIU010000066.1:0-13715 GCA_050122495.1 Desulfobacterales bacterium
AGGAATAAACAAGGCGATTTTAGTCGGCCGGCTGGGCAGTGATCCCGAGGTTCGTTACACTCCCAGTGGTGTGGCGGTTGCAAATTTCAACATCGCAACATCCGAGGAGTGGAAAGATAAGGATACAGGTGAAAAAAAGGAGCGCACCGAGTGGCACCGAATTGTTGCCTGGAGCAGGCTCGGTGAAATTTGTGGTGAATACCTTTCGAAAGGTCGACAGGTGTATATCGAAGGGCGAATCCAGACGCGCTCCTGGGAAGATCGGGATGGCAACAAGAGATACACCACCGAAATCGTTGCTTCTGATGTCCAATTTCTGGGTGGGCGTGATGCCGGTCCTGGAGCCCGGGCGGAAGGCGGTGCGCCGGCCTCTGGTTTTGAGAGTTCGCCGGTACAGGCACCCGAAGATGATGACATCCCGTTTTAGTCGGTTTTCCTTTCGATAGCGGCGAGGCCGAATGATTTTTGGATGAGATATGGTGAATTGTGATTCGGTTGGCGACGCGATGTTGGTGAATATAAAACCGGGCAGTTCGTTGCGGCTATCAACTGCCCGGCGAGTTGCGCACTTGTTTTTACAGATATCCTAAACGGGTTCTGATCCGGATCAAGACTCCTTTTCTTCTTCAATTTTTTCAGGCTCTTTTTTTTCTTCCTCGTCTGACGCCCCCCTGAAATTTCGGATGGCTTTGCCCATTCCGGCTCCGATTTCAGGCAGTTTTCCGGCACCAAATATAATCAGAATGATTACCAGTATGATAATCAGTTCGGGCATTCCGATTCCAAACATACTACCTCCTAACTATTCAGGCTTGGTTTGTTTCAGTTCGTCCAGCAACTTTTTAAACTCTTTTGATTTAATGTAACGGTCAACGCTGCTTTGGTAATCAATCCATTTTGACCAGGCATCAATCCAGGCCTCATTGTGCCAGTAGCAATCTGAAACCCCCTCGCCTTTAAGACGATCGATGTATTCTATATATTCTTCCGAGCATGCCTGACAGAAGTTATATGGAACCCTTAGATTGCGGTGATGCTTTGTGCTGATATCTGAATCCTGCTCGATTTGGGTGCCGCATTTCTCGCATTTCAATGCGCAATGGGTGCATTGAAATACCTTTTGTACGGCCAATACCTTGCGCCTGCGAATTAAAGCGGCTTTTTTATCTTTAGCCAGATCAAGCTTTTTATCGATGGATATGATATCCGCCACTGGAAACCTCTGATTCTTAGTTAATAACGCGGGTTCAAGCTTAGAACGATGCACGTTCCAAAAGAGAATTCGACTATAACACCGGGCTTTTTTTGTGTCAATCTTTTCAATTTTGCTGCCTTAAAATCTGAATTTTCTGCAATCTGGTATACTTATGCTAATCAGCCGTACTCGATTCGCAAGCGATAATCAAATGCTTTTATATAGATCTTGTCAAACAAAATGAACCGTGTTAAGTTTAAAAGTTTAAATTTTAATTTATTTTCTAATATCGCATTCAAAGGTTTTATTAACCTTGATGCCCCAATAAACGTTTTTTTAAGGAGCTTTAACCATGGCCCAGCCATTCCAGGCGGATGGCCTTCCTGCTTTTATTGGCAGTTTGCCCCTGGCGGAACACCAGGAAGCCTTTGAGCTTGTACTGGAATACACGCCTGAGATCCCGCTATGGAACCAGCTTCCGGTACATAAAGAGGAAGGAATGGTTGCCCAATTCATGCCGGGCTTGCCGGGGCTTTGTCTGGTTGAAGAACGCCAATACATTGATACCGCCGGAGATGGTTTTAACAATGAGCTTCTTCAGTTCTATGAAGACTATATGGCGGTGATAGAAGGAAATGGAGACCTATCTGATTCCAGATTCGCTTTGAATGAAAATACGACAAAAGGGTTTTTTATTTTTATCGAAGGATTAAAACGCCTGTCGGTCACACCGGTGGCGGTCAAGGGTCAAATCACCGGGCCGTTCACGTTCTGTACGGCGATTTCGGATCAGAATAAAAAAGCCATTATTTACGACGAGCAGATCAAAGACGCAGCGGTTAAACTGCTGGCATTAAAGTCCCGCTGGCAAGCACGCGAGTTAAGTCAATTTGGTCGTCCGGTTATCATTTTTATAGATGAACCCGGTCTGGCCGGGTTTGGATCATCTGAATTTATCTCCATTTCCCGGGATGAGATTGCCCAAAGCCTTGAAGAGGTGATCGAAGCCGTGCATGCTGAAGGCGGTTTGGCCGGGGTGCATATCTGTGCCAACACGGATTGGTCACTGGTCCTGGAGTCATCAGCAGATATTGTCAGCTTTGACGCCTATTCTTATTTTGACCGTTTTATGCTTTATTCTGGCCAAATCAAGGAATTTCTGGATAAAGGCAGGATTATCGCCTGGGGGATGGTGCCAACCCTGGAAGCCGATAAACTGGATTTAGAAACCAGCGAATCTTTAATCAACCAGTGGAATGAAAAAGCCGGTCAGATTGAAAAACTGGGCATTGAATCAGATCAGCTTTTATCTCAATCTCTGATTACGCCCAGTTGCGGCGCCGGTTCGTTAAACACCGAACAGGCCATCAAAGTGTTAAAATTGACCCAGGAAGTTTCGCAAGGGATAAGGCAAAAAATATAGAGAATCATTAGTTTCCAAAATATACCGCAGCCAGCTGGTATGGCCGCTGAAAACGAATAGATTGTTTGATAGAAGCTGGAGTAATGGAGCATTGGAGTATTGGAGTGTTGAAAAAAAGACCCCAATCCTTTAGCCATTACTCCGATACTCCACCACTCCACCACTCCATGAACTTAATTTTTGTGAGGTAGCGAATGACTGAAAATTTGAACAAAACTTTTGCAGGTGCGACACGTTATGTCCTCGATGATGAATTGGCTAAGATTGTTAACATTTCCATGGCCCTGGAAATGCCCTTGCTGCTGAAAGGAGAGCCCGGTACCGGAAAAACCATGCTGGCCCACGCCATCGCAGAAAGTCTGAAGATGCCCCTGATTGTGCTTAATGTGAAATCAAGCATGAAACTTGTAGAGGCCCTGTACCAGTACGATACCCTCACACGGCTCAACGACAGCCGCTTTGGCGACTCAACCCGCGATGTCAGTAAAATAGAAGATTATATCCGGATGGGCAAAATCGGGCAGGCCTTTACTGCGGAAGACCGAACGGTTTTGCTGATTGATGAGATCGATAAAGCCGATACGGATTTTCAGGATGACATGCTCGATGTCCTGGATCAGATGGAGTTTGACATCATCGAAATCGATAAAACCATTTCGGCAACATTTCGGCCGGTAATCATTATTACCTCAAATGCCAAAAAAGACCTCTCGGATCCGTTTTTAGGACGCTGCAATTTTCACCACATTGCGTTTCCAGACCCGAAAATGATGGACAAAATCATCCGGGTTCATTTCCCGGACATCGACTCCGAGCTTCTGGAAAATGCGATTACCGCCTTTTATGCCCTGCGGGATTTTGGTGATATTGAAAAACGGCCGGCCACCCGTGAGTTGATTAACTGGATCCGGGCCCTCCAGGCCGATCCCGATTTTAAACCCAAACAACTGGAAAAAGGCGATTTGCCGTACCTGGGGGTCCTATTTAAAAAGAGCCAGGATCTGAGCAGGGCCCAAAGCATGGTGGGACGCAGAGGAGCGTACTAGAAGGCGCAGGGCGCGATAAGTGATTGCGGATTTCAGATTGCGGATTGCGGATTTTTTGAGTGCAGATGAAAAACAAGAGACTTGGGCAGTCTCATGCAACCGCTAGAACCTTTGAACCCTGAACCCTGCTTGTCCTGCGAAGTTTTAACGAAGTAGGAAACCTTGAACCGTGAACGAAGTGAACCCATGTTCGTTGATTTTTTTTACAAATTAAAAGATGTCGGGATACCGGTTAGCCCCACGTCCTTTTTAACCCTTCACAAAGCGCTGGGCCGCGGGCTGGTCAATTCGCTGGAGGACTTTTATACAGCCTCGCGCGCCATCCTTATCAAAAGCGAGCGATATTTCGACCTCTATGATCAAGTCTTTGCCCATTACTTTAAGGGTGCCGATCTGCCGGATCCGGAAGGGCTTGAGCTGGATGAGGTGGCCCGGCTTATGCTGGAGGCCTGGCTGCAGAAACCCAAGGAGTTGGCTGAAATACTGGGCATGGATGAGTCCGCCCTCATGAAGCTCACCCCTGAAGAGCTGATTGAATATTTTAAGGAACGGCTCAGGGAACAGACCGAAGCCCATCACGGCGGGGGCAAGTGGATCGGCACCGGCGGCCACTCACCGGTAGGCCATTCCGGCTATCATCCCGGTGGCATGCGGGTGGGGGGTGTCTCCCGCAACAAGTCGGCGGTTAAGGTGGCGATGGACAGAAGGTATAAGGATTATTCGCTGAGCGGGCCGCTGAACAGTGCCCTGATGGGTGAAGCCTTGAAGCGGCTGCGGAATCTGATTCCTTTTGGTCCGAAAGATCAGGTCAATATTGACGAAACCATTTATCAGACCATGAAAAACGGCGGTGAGATCGAAATCGTGTTCGACCGCTCGCTCAAAGATCGACTCAAAGTTATTCTGGCCATTGACAACGGCGGCTGGTCAATGGACCCCTATGTACCGGTTGTACAAACCCTGTTCGATTATGCCCGTGCCCAATTCAAAGATCTGCAAACCTATTTTTTCCATAACACCATTTACAGCACACTCTGGGGGGATCCCGCCCGATATAAAAAGCCGCAGCGAATTGACCGATTCGCGCGACTTGACCCGGAAACACGCCTGATTATCGTGGGCGACGCCAGTATGGCGCCTTATGAACTCATGGCCACCGACGGATCGATTCACCTTGAGGATCGCAGCGGCATGCCGAGTGTCGAGTGCCTCAACTTCCTTGCGAACACATTTCCCCATAGTGTGTGGTTAAATCCGGTGTCCGCTTCCATGTGGGACTATACCCGCACCATCTCCCATATCCGCCAGATTTTTCCCATGTTCGAGCTGACCATCGACGGCCTCGAGCAAGCCGTCACGCATCTCATGGCAAAATAAGGTTTCAGGTGTCAGTGTTCAGGTGTCAGGATTATAAACCTGATGAAGTTGAGCATTATCAGAATTCGAATTATGTCGTCTTTTTGCTGACACCCGAAACCTGACACCTGAAACCATTAATGATTAGCCACCAGGATTAAGGTTTCACGTTGTAAAATCTACACGTGTTTTCCCATATGACTTGCGCAAGTTTAGTTGGCTCTTCTTTACGGACTTCGGCCAGTTTGAGCAGGACCGATTTGACAAAGGCGGGTTCGTTGCGCCGGGTGCGGTTTTTCTCAGGGACCGGTGTCAGATAGGGGGCGTCGGTTTCCACGAGGAGCCGGTCAGCGGGTATCTGAGAAAGCATTTTGCGCAGATTGGCACCGCGCTCTTTTAATGTCAGGATACCGGTGATTCCGATGTAAAATCCCTGTCTGAGATAGTGCTGCAGTTCCGTTGATGTACCACTGAAGCAATGGATGACGCCGGTTTGTCCTTTGTTTAAATGAATGTTGAGGATTTCAATAAAACGGCCATTGCTGTCGCGTTCGTGGAAAATAATGGGCAGATCGAGTTCACTGGCAATTTCCAGCTGTCGAATAAACCACCTTTCCTGATCCTTTCGAGGGGAGTACATGCGGTTATAATCCAGCCCGATTTCACCCCATGCCCTTACCCTGGGGCTTTCAGCCAGTCGGATCAAAGAATTAAGCGCTTCTGAATTGCAGTGCCGGGCGTCATGGGGATGAAACCCGACCGCGGCATAAACGCCCGGATTGGATTCTGCCAGGCTTACCGCCCGGGCCGCTGTTTTGCGGTTGACCCCTACGGTCATCATTTGCACAACGCCATTGCTACGGGCGCGTTCAATCACCTGCTTGATATCCTTCGCATAAGCCTTATCATCAAGGTGGCAGTGGCTGTCGAATAATTTCATTATGGGCTCTCTGACAGGATTAAAATTGAAAACTCAACCTGAAGCTATCTCGAAAATAGTAGATCACCGAATCAGGTTTGCCGGTTGCCGGTTTAGCCCGTTGAGCCCGTTCAAAATTGAATTTTATCAGATTTTATTTTGTGCCGGCAAACAGGCTAACGGGTAACGGGCTCAACCTAAATTGTGTTAAGCGTAGCGCTATATCAATGATACATTGAATAATCAAGATTTCACCTTGATTTCAAATATTGTTTCTGACACCATAATTTTTTTCAACCTGCAATCGGCAAAATTTCGGCTGGGAGGTTTACATGTTTAAAATTGTTAAAAGAGAGGAAATGTCCGACGGAACCGTGGTGCTTAATGAAATTGAAGCACCGCGGATCGCGCGCAAGGCCAAGCCCGGTCAGTTTGTGATTCTGAAGGCCAATGAAACGGGTGAGCGCATACCGCTGACCATGGCCGAAACGGATCCTGAGAAAGGGACCATAACCGTTATTTATCAGGTGGTGGGAAAGTCGACGGCTCTTTTTAAAACCTTGCAGGTAAATGAAGGCTACCAGGATATTATCGGCCCCCTGGGCAAGGCCACCCATATCGAAAACGTCGGCAAAGTAGTTTGCGTGGGTGGCGGTACTGGGATTGCCGTCTTGCACCCGATTACGCGGGCCATGAAAGAGGCGGGCAATCACGTGATCTGTATTATCGGGGCTCGAACCAAGGATTTGCTCATTCTCGAAGACAGGATGAAGGCGGCCTCGCACGAGCTGCGCGTATGCACCGACGACGGTTCCTATGGCCACCATGGGTTTGTCACCGATGTGTTAAAGGAGATATTAGAAAAGGAAAAAATAAGCCAGGTCGTTGCGATCGGCCCTGTACCCATGATGAAATTTCTTTCCTTGCTCACCAAAGAGTATAACGTGCCGACCCTGGTCAGCCTGAACCCCATCATGGTCGATGGAACCGGTATGTGCGGTGGATGCCGCGTCACCGTCGGCGGGCAGACCAAGTTCGCCTGTGTGGACGGGCCCGAATTTGACGGACACCAGGTCGATTATGATGAGCTGATGCAAAGGCTTCAGGCCTATTGTGAAGACGAACAGGAATGTTATAAAGATTATTGTATCATCCGCGATAGCCAATAAATGCTTTATGGTGAAGACTCGGATCAATTAAGTCTTTTCCAGTATGGCGTAATTTGTTTCAACACGTTGTTAAGGGAATATGATGAAGTTATTCGCCCTGCATCACGGATCTTCATCGGAGGACGATGATGGCTGAAAAAGTAACCAAAAAAATAAAAAAAGAAAAGATCCCCCGGGTTGCGATGCCTGAACAGGAACCGGAAATCCGCGCCGGAAACTTTTTAGAAGTGCCCACCGGCTACACCGAGGAGATGGCGATGACCGAGGCGCGCAGGTGCCTGCAATGCAAAAAGCCCGGTTGCGTGGCGGGCTGTCCCGTGGAAATTGATATACCCGGCTTTATCCAGCTCATTAAAGACGGAGACTTTACCAAATCCATTCGACATATCTGGCAAAAAAACAGCCTCCCGGCGGTTTGCGGCCGGGTCTGTCCTCAGGAAATTCAGTGTGAAGGCCTGTGCATCCTGGCCAAAAAAGGGGATCCGGTCGCCATCGGCAACCTGGAAAGGTTCGCGGCCGACTGGGAAAGAGAAAATGGTACCGGGGCGTTACCCCCGACGGCCGAGTCCACCGGCAAACGGGTTGCGGTCGTTGGTTCCGGTCCCGCTGGTCTGACCGTTGCCGGAGATCTGATTGTTAAAGGGCATGATGTTACCGTATTTGAAGCCTTTCACAAATCGGGCGGCGTTCTCGTTTACGGAATTCCCGAATTCAGGCTCCCCAAGGAAATTGTGGCCCAGGAAGTCAATTTCCTTGAAAGGCTGGGTGTCAAAGTTGAATGCAATCAGGTGGTCGGTAGAACCATTACAGTGGATGAGCTATTTGAAGACGGCTACGACGCCGTGTTCATCGGTGTCGGCGCCGGACTGCCAACCTTTTTGGATATACCGGGCAAAAATCTGATCGGCATTTATTCCGCCAATGAGTACCTGACCCGGTCCAACCTGATGAAAGCCTATCTTTTCCCGGAATACGATACGCCTATTATTCGGGGCAAAAACGTCATTACGCTGGGGGCCGGTAACGTGGCCATGGATTCGGCCCGCACGGCCCTGCGTCTGGGTGCTGAAACCTCCAGAATTGTTTATCGGCGATCGAGAACAGAAGTACCGGCCCGGGCTGCTGAGGTGCACCATGCTGAAGAAGAGGGGGTTGAATTCTTCTTTCTGGCGGCCCCAACGAAATTTATCGGGAATGAGAAGGGGCGTGTTGTCGGCATGGAATGCCTGAAGATGGAATTGGGCGAACCGGATGACTCCGGTCGGCGCAGACCGGTTGCCATGGAAGGCTCGGAATTCGAGCTGGAGTGTGATCTGGTTATTGTGGCCGTAGGCACGGGAGCCAATCCCGTTTTGACACAATCCACGGACGGTCTGGCGCTGAACAAATGGGGCTATATCCAGGTGGACGAAAAGACCGGCAAGACCACCAAAAAAGGGGTTTGGGCCGGCGGCGACATCGTAACCGGCTCGGCCACCGTAATCCTGGCCATGGGCGCCGGCCGAATCGCAGCCAATTCGATACATGATTATCTAACCCTGGGCTGGTAACCGGTTTCTGTCCAGAAACGGCCCTTTTACGCAATCTCTGCGTCAGACTCAGATTTTAATCCTCGACATACTACCAGTATGCCTACGGTTAAAATCTTCGCCTTCCTTGACCTTGCGCAAAAGTGCTCGCTTCTGAATCAGAAACAAAAATTTAATAATTGGAAACCATAATTTCAAGTCGTAAAAATGGTTGATAAGGGGGTTATCAGATGCCTGACACTGAGCTTGAAAATTCATTAGGCGAGCTGATCCATCTGGCGATGGACTGCATGGGGGTTGCCGTAACCATTATCGATCCGAAAGGGACACTTCTTTATTATAACCGGCAAGCGGAAAGAATCCTGGATCGGAAGCCCGAGTATATCGGGACCGACATCCATTCTCATCATAAAAAGGCAGGCACCAACCCCAAAATAGATCTCATGCTTAAAAATTTTGAGGAGGGCCGCAAGGACCCTTTCTATTATGAGGCCAAGCCTTACGGAGAAACAATCTGCGTAACCGTTGCACCCATTATAAAAAATGATCGGTTCGTCGGCTGTGTTCAAACGGTAAGGCTCAAAAATACTGTACAAGAGAATAAAAAGCCTGACTGATACCAAAACAGCGACTAAACCTTCTGCTTCAAATCACCAATCACAAATCAAGATGTGATCCTGGAAATGACAAACCGCTTCGGGTCAATTGGAATAGGAAGTTCCAAAAGAATTTATATGCATCCATATTCAAATAGAAGCGATTCAGTCAAGCGGCGATTTATTGAAAGTAAAAAATTCTGGGCATTCAGCGGGAGATAACCATTTGGTAATGTTGTGGTAAGTTTAACCTGATATAAAATGAGTATCACAGGTTTTTCGGGGGTTCAAAAGCACAGATATGTTGGAGAAATCTGCATTTTTAGAGATGTTTATTTATTACAGATATACAACTGATATTCACGCTTTTGAGAATTTATCTGGAACCACAATATATTGACTTTCATAAAATACCGAAAGAGCTTTTATTCTAAAGACTCGAGTGCCTCCTTTGCTTGTTCCAGATACACCTTAGCTCCGCATTCCTCAAATATCTTTATAGCATCTGAAAAGCATTTCTTCGCTTGCACTTTTCTTTTTTTGGCTTTATGCAAAAGACCCAAACCAAGATAAGCCATTGCCTGGAAGCCTTTTGATCCATATTGCTTAGCGTTCTCGATTGCCTTATTGAAATATCCTTCTGCCTTTTTTGAGGCAAACGGAACATTTTTGGCAAGGAATCCAGTATTTTTTAATAAAATTGACATGCTTGGTTTCTCACCGTGAGCAAGTTGGTAATAAAGATTAGCCAAAACAAACTCTGACAAGGCTATAGCATAACCCCAGTTTTTTTCTTTGCTGACTCTATATATATCCTCAATAATTTTCAGCCCTTTTGACATGTCCCCCTTTTTGATTAGGATGATCCCAATAAATGGATTTATGGCAGGGGCAAATAGCTCAGCTCCAAATTTATTAACATATGAAGAAACTTCATTGAGGGCTTTTTCACCTTCAACAATTTGGTCGTCCAGGACACAACATAATCCAAGATAAAGCCTGGGCCACTGAGTGTAAAATGGATCCTCAGCGACTTCAATTGCCTTTCGATAACACGAAATTGCCTTTGTCAAATTGCCCTCGGCAAAGTAGCTGTGACCCATACAAATGTGGCCAAGAACCTGGCTTCGAATGTTAGAATTTTTCTTGCCGTATTCAAGAAGCTGACTTCCGATATCATAACTGTGCTTCTTCTCTCCATTAAAAGCTTCGATATGACCGATACCAGCAATTGATTTAAAGTAAAGATAAGGGTCAGATGCGATTGATTTTGCAATCGATACCGCTCTTTTCCAATAGGAATAACCCTCTTCATATTGATCCGTCACCGCACATGAATATGTAAGCCATGTACATGCATACCCGATTAAATACTCACTTTCAATCTCTTCACCAAGTTTAAGAGCTTTATTAAGATATCTGAATGAATCTTCCAATTCCATTCTGAATTGAAGAACGAAACCTATCCAACCATAGAACATTCCGCGTTTTTCTTTATCGTTTACAAGATCAGCCTCATTCTCATGTCGTTTTAAAAGTTCTGTATGTTCTTTGAAATCACCGCGATAATAGTAAACCAAAGACCATTTAATCAGGAGATCAAATAGAAGCTCTCTGTCTTCCTCTGTTTTAGACGATTTCTCCGTTAATAGATTGTATGCTTGTTGATAGTATTGATGGGATTCTTCGACCGCATATCTTTTCAAGCTTTTTACACCGGATTTGATCAAATAGTCGACAGCTTTGTGCAATGACCTTGCTTGGCTGAAGTGAAAGGATAGTGTTTCGTAGAACTCAGGAAGCCTATCCTTGAATAATTGTTCCATTACAAGACCAATGCGTTCATGGATTACTCTCCGTTCGCTTTTCAGCAGGCCATTATAAACCACCTCCTGAGTGAGAGCATGTTTAAAAATGTATTCTAAATCGGGCTGAACTGAACGCGTCCTGAGAAGATCAAGCCTTTCGAGACCGTTTAAGCTTTTATCGATATGTTCTTGAAGCTGCGTAATTCTTTTCAATATTTCATACAGAAATGCTCTTCCAATTACTGAAGCTTCCTGTAGTATCTTCTTGGTTTCTTTTTCCAGTCTATCTAATCTTCCAGCAATTACGCCGTGAATCGTAGGAGAAATCTCAGATTCGGTAATCGGCCGAGTGATCTTCCAAACATCACTATCATTTAACAGAGTTTCCGATTCGATCAAGGAATTGATCATCTCCTCGACGTAAAATGGATTGCCCTCTACTTTATCTTGAACGAACCGTTTTAATTCAGATGGAACCTGATCTGTCCTCAGCAAAGATTCCACCATCTCATGCGATTCTGATGGCGAGAGATCCTGCAGCAGGATTTCTTTATAGGGATTTGCCATGGCGTTTATTTGATGGCTGGTAAAAAGGGTAATCACCGGTCGGTAAATACATAGGAAAAAAATAGGCTCTCTGAAATCTGCTAAAATTAGACGGATGAGCTCCAAAAATGATGGATCAGCCCAGTGAAGATCTTCCAAACAGATAACGGTTGGCCCTTGTTTAGCAACAGATGAAAGGATTGTCTGGATCGCTTTTTGTATCTGAGATTTCCAGTACTCAGGATCTATATTATCGATTTCTGGATAGCTAAGGGCATAAAGGCTTCCTATGTAAGGAATAAATTCAGAATCTTCACCGATAAGATTGGATAAGCCGGTTTCAACCTTTTCTTTTATTTTATCCGGTGCATCGCCTTCTTCAATGAGCAATGCTCGACTGAGCAGATTGATAAGGAGATAATAAGGTATGTTCTGCGTGTATGGATATGCATGGCCCTCAATCCATTGGACTTCTTCGAGGTTTAAGGTTGACCTAAATTCTTCTATCAAACGGCTCTTTCCAGTCCCAGCTGTACCACAGATAGATAATATTGATCCTTTTCCATCCTGAAGACTTTGGACAGTTTCGGTTAGAACATCCATCTCCATTTTTCGTCCGATCAATTCTGATTTCAAACCGTGGAGTCGATGAACTTTGACAGGTTGAACTTTTGGGCCCAATACTCTGTAAATTCTAACAGGTTGATCTTTACCTTTAATTTTAGAATGGCCTATGTCTTCAAAATCGAAATACCCTTCCGACTGCAGATAAGTGTCCCGACTCACCACAATCTCACCGGCTCTCCCCAGCATGCTCAAACGGGCAGCCACATTCACCGTATCACCCGCCACACCATGGGTGCCCTTCTCAAAATTGATTTCTCCGGTCACAACCAGTCCGGTATTGATGCCGGAATGCATCGATAGCGACTGCCCGATTTTTTCTTCATATCGAGGATTTATGGAATCAACTAATTTATGGATTTCTCTGGCTGTGTTTATTGCTCTCACCGGGTCATCCTCGTGAGATGCTGTCGCTCCGAATAGAGCCATCACGGCATCTCCGGCATACTTTTCGATGAATCCATCATAATCGGCCACAATTTTGGAAATTTCGCCAAAGATCCGGCTTGTGATCTCTTTGACTTCTTCCGGGTCCAGCTTTTCGGACAAGGCAGTATATCCGGTAAGGTCTGAGAAAAGGACTGTAACGAACTTTCGTTCACCTTCAGCTTTAATCTCAGTTATTACGGTCTCTTCGGGGGGTGATTCAGGAATTTGGGTGTTATGTTCGCTTTTTTCGAGGTATGCAGTTTCTGTGGATTCGCTTAACGCATATCCGCATTTACCGCAAAATTTTCTACCAAAAGGAATTTTGGCCTTACAGTTTGGGCATTCTAATTCAAGTTTCGCTCCGCATTCTTCACAGAAATCTACTCCTTCGCGATTCTCAAACTGGCACTTCGGGCATTTCATTTTGGCGCCCTCCATCAAGTGGTTAAGCAGTTTGAAAGATGTTGAAGCAATGTGGAAAGGTGAGATTGAAATATCGTAAATATTAAATTGTGTCAAATTTGAAAAAACACAACATATAGTGGTGAAGAACCGAGAAGAATTTTGCGGATATCGCCTGGCAAAAACCAAATATCATCCCGGCTGTGATATATTGAGAGACTGTCGAAAAAGTCCAAAAATGGCGATTTTAGCAATTTCTCATGTAATGAAATCAATAACTTACAAGCACCAAATTTGCCGATTTAGGGTTTTTCGACAGTCTCTGAGAGTATCCGTAATTTGTCAAAAATGCAGATATGCCACAAAAACACAAATATCTTTAGACTTTAATAAGTACCGATATGTTGGGGGAGAAATCGCAACTTTTGGAAAGCAAAGTTTTTTTCCATAAATTCTGAAATAATCAATGACTGATAAACATAGTTAACACTAAAAAGAATCTCCAAATTAGCCATTTAAGTTCGATCTCAAGTTTTTTTTGAGGTATCGATGTCTGCCACAGCCTGGTGGCGCAGCTTGTTTAACCAGCCGCTTCGGTTCACCATCAAAGTTTTTTCAGCAGGAATAATTTCTGCCCATATAGATTCAATGTCTGGATGCTGCCAGCCCAACT
>JASFIU010000067.1:0-13714 GCA_050122495.1 Desulfobacterales bacterium
CTGCCGATCGGTTTTTTAATGCCTTAGAATCTTTCCCCGAAGACGTGCGGCGCAGTATGGTGCCGCAGCCTGAAACGTTGCTTGAAGTGCCCGGTCAGATCGTCCGGATCGGAATTTCCGATGAAACGCAGTCCGGCTTTATCGAACTGGGTTTTGAATTCCTTGATGGCCCCCAGCGCCGGGTTGTCCTGGTACAGGGTTATGAATGGGCTGTCTGGCGGTTGCGATCCAACCTGGAAGGTACTGATATGGATAATACATCCGGCCGGATCGACGAGCAAAACGAAGACGGGGCCCGTCAATGAGCCTTTTTATCGTAAGTGTGCGTCGATTCAGCATCCTTTTTTATGCGGGGATGACCCTGGCGGGTTTGGGGGCATTGCTGGCGGTCGGCCTAATTTTCGTAGCCGTGCGCGATCTGCCCCAGGTACCGGAGCCGTTAGGCCGCATTATCGAAACGCCGCCTACGGAAATATTTGCGGCTACCGGCGAAAGGCTGATGATCATTGGCGGTCGGGAAGTCGTTCCCCTCAACCGGATTTCTCCTTTTTTTATTCAGGCGGTGATTGCCACCGAGGACCATCGTTTCTGGGAACATCACGGCCTAGATAAACTGCGCACCCTGAAAGCATTATGGATAACTCTTTTTGAACCTGGAAGAATCCAGGGGGCGTCAACCATTACCCAGCAGCTTGCCAAGAATCTGTTCTTCAGCTATCGGCGAACCTATATGCGTAAATTCCGGGAACTGCTGGTCGCCTTGCAAATCGAAACCCGATACAGCAAGCGTGAAATTTTGGAAGCATATTTGAATCAAATCCCCTTTGGGGTCGGCGCCTACGGCATTGAACGGGCTGCGCAGTCCTTTTTTGGAAAACCTGCGCTGGAGCTAAATCTGGCGGAATCCTCCCTGTTGGCCGGCCTGCCCAAGTCGCCGACCCGCTACAATCCCTATCGGTATTTTGAGCGGGCTAAAAATAGGCAGCGACTGGTGCTGGCGCGCATGAGTGCCGTTGGTTATACGACGGCTGAAGAAGCAGAGGCTGCTTATCAAGCCCCGTTGCAGTTGATGCCCCATTCTGCCGGCACTCCCAGAGGCAGCTATTTTCTCGATCTGGTATTAAATGATCTCGAAGAGCGATACGGCCCGGAGGTGGTTTACCACGGCGGGCTGAAGGTCAGTACAACCCTGGATCCTGAACAGCAAGCCTGGGCGATCGAATCCCTGCGGAGCGGATTGGTAAAACTGGATCAGCTGATGGGAATCACCGATGGAGATCAAACCGGCGAGGCTAAATCTTTGTCCCACCCGCAGGGGGCTCTGGTGGCCGTTGAATGCAACTCCGGTGCTGTTAAAGCCCTGGTGGGCGGAAGGGCATATTCGGAGACAGAATTTAACCGTGCAATTGAAAGCAACCGTCTGCCCGGATCCGGTTTTAAACCCTTTTTGTACTACGCGGCCTTCGAAAAGCTGAGTTTGACACCGGCCCATGTGTTTGTGGACCAGAAAATCACCATACCGGTGGTTGGTGCCAGCGATTGGACGCCCCAAAATTTCGGGCGCGAACATGAAGGGCCCATGATTTTAAAGCGCGCACTCATGAAGAGCGTTAATGCCATCGCCGCGCAGTTAGTCGAGCGCGTCGGACCGGAGGCGCTGGTTGACGTGGCCCGGCGTTCCGGAATTAAAAGCCCGCTGAAACCAGTTTATTCGCTGGCCTTGGGGACCTCCGGGGTCAGTCCTCTGGAAATGGCAGCCGCCTTTTCCACCTTCGCAACCGGCGGCATTCAGCATGAGCCTTTCTGGATTCGCCGGGTTGAAGATCCCCTGGGTAGAGTGCTGGAAGAACAAATCGTTCGCGGGCAGCGCTCCCTGGATGCGAGCATTGGTTACCAGATCATCGACATGATGCGCGGCGTTTTGACCAGCGGAACGGGTAAGGTCGTACGTCGCCTGGGTTTTGATTTGCCGGCCGCCGGAAAAACCGGCACCTCTGATGACTTTCGCGATGCCTGGTTTACCGGATTTACACCCACCTTAAGCGTTTCGGTATGGGTGGGATATGACCGCGGGATGCGCATGCGTGATGTAAACGGGGTTGGGATTACCGGTGGCCGGGGAGCCGCGCCGATCTGGGCGGAGTTTATGATCAAAGCCACCAACGGAGAGCCTCCGCGGGAATTTACCGTTCCATCTGATATTCACTTTGAAACCGTTGATGCGGTTAGCGGTGAAATTGCCGGCCAGTGGACCTCAAACCGGGTGAAGGTTGCTTTGCGCTCCGGTCAAGTTGCTGCTGCCATACCGGGTCAGTCCGCTGTTCAAGCGGCGGACGAGTCCACCCCAATGAAGGCGGATAAGTCCGGCGATGTAACTTCAGAGCAACCCATCTTTGAAAGGGCACCGCAACCCGCCATTGGGGAGGCAGGCAGGTCCACCACAAAAAAGGCGGAAAATTCCATTATTATAGAGGAGGATCTACCACCCGAATAAGTTTGAATAATTTTATGGGGTCTTAGTTTGTTTTTTAATTTTAGGCATTTTAGTCACTTTAGCTCACTTTAGGCACTTCTAATTTAGCATGGTTTCTTTTTTGAAACATATCGCCGTACGCATCTGGCTGACGGTTCTTTTAGGCGGCGTGGTCTGCTTATGGGTAATGCCGTCCTTCCAGGACCGAATCGGGCTCGAATGGGCGCTGTTGCCAGCCTTGCTCATTATTGTGGCGGCGTTTGTATTGATTGGATGGGTTTCAACCCGCTGGGGATTAAACACGGTTGAAAGGCTCCTCCAGGAGGCCGGCGGTTTTGAAAGAGATGGTATGGTCGCCGAAGCCGAAAATCGATTCCGGCGTGCATTGGCTGTATTCGACAGTTTTCTGATTTCTCCGCTGATAAAAAAGCAAAAGTCCGGTCGGTTAACCGCTCGCGTCGCCCGTTTTTACCTGGCCCGTGCCGCAAGAAGTTATGAGTCTGAAGCCTTTCTGGAATCTTACCTGCAATCGAACCCGCAAGATGAAGAAGTTGCCGAAAACTGGATACAGCAGATAGAAAGCCGCGAAGGTTTGAAGGAAGAACATCAGGAACTGGCCTATCTTATCGGCAGCGCTCAACCCAAAAATCGATCCATCCAGTCCGCCCTCGCCCGGTATTATTTAATGCTTGAAAGAACCGATTTTCCGGCACTGCAAACATACCGGCGCGTTCTGGCCGCGGAACAACAGGTGCCCGCTGAGTTTCTCAAAAACCTGGCCAGCCTTTTACTAAGAGAAAAACGTGCAGATGAATGGGCTCTGGAGATTTATCTCCAGGCGATTGTAGAAAGCCACCCTCACCCTGAAATCATAAAGGGTATTGCTGCGTGTGTACGGTGGATAAGACTCACGGAGCGCAACAAAGCCATGTTGCAACGGGCTTACAGCTACCTGGATGGCATGGACATGGCTGAGATTAAAAAAGTGAGCGCCGGCTTTAAGCCCCCGGTTCCACCTTCGGGCCAACGCGTCGTTCAGCGCCCGGCTCAAAAAAGGCAAACTTTTCTCCAAAGCACCGCTGCAGTACTGCAGACCCTTTATGAAGACCTTACCGCCCTGCCGCTATGGATTTTCCAACAGATCCGATCCGTCACCCGATGGGCCCGGCAATCAAAAAAACCGAGACGGATTCTTACAGCAATGTTGCTGGCCGGGCTGACCGCGGCGGTCATTGTGCTGGTCATTAACACGGTGGGACATCTGGTCAAGAGCGAAACGCCGGTTGCCCAAAAAATTGAGAAAGCCCCCGAGGCCATTACGGACCCATTTACGCTTCAGGTGGCGGCTTACCTGAAACCCGGATATGCCAAGACATATGTAGAAAAATTAAAAAAACAGGGATTGGATGCTTACTGGCGGGAGGCCATCAGTGCCAATAAAAAATGGTACCAGGTTCGGGTTTCACATTTTCCGGACAAAAAATCTGCGAGGGATTTCGGGGAATCGCTCAAGGCGAAAGGGATCATCGACGATTATTACGTCGCTAATTTTATCGTACCGAAATAAGCTACATGTTGCTGTTAAATGAATTATTTTGTGGTTGGATAATAAAAAAACATGTCGTATATAACAAGTAATACCACGATTAAAGACAGGGTAAAAACCCCCAGACCACCACCACCTCCCGAAGGGAGATGATCTATCTCCTGAACGAATTTAGCGATCTCATCCTCAGATAAGTTATCAATTCGATCCCGCGCCTCTTGCAGATCAATGCCATGTGATATCAATACCGCCTGAATTTCTTCACGCGCTAAAATGTTGTTTAAATCGTTACGTGGATTTTTGGCTCGATCCGCATTGATTGACGCTGTGCTTATCATTGCTGCCCTTGCAGATTCATTAAAGCCTGACAATATAAGCACATGGAAGGCCAACAAAATAGCGGCAGGTTTTAATATTTTTCTCATTTTTTTCAACCGGGGTGTCTTTTAGTGTAAAAGCTCTGTTTATCTCATGGATAACAGAATTTTGGCTTTTTTACCAGAAAACAAAATATAACAAAAGTACGGATTGAGAATACCCAAGACCTAGCGCGCATTCGAATCGCGTTCGCGGACGTAGGCGAGCAGTTTTTTGGCCGTGGTGGATTTGACCTGAATGGCATCATAGTCCAAAGGGACATTGTTTAAATATTGCAGAATCAACGCGTCGCCGTCTGAATGGCCACCCGGCAGTATGCCCGCAAAGAAAAATCCCAGCTTTTCAAATTGCTCGGTGTAGGTGCAGGTCAACGGATCGGAAAGATTCAGCAAGAGGTTTAGGATTTCGATTTTTTTTAGACAAAGCTCCTTTAATTTTGACTGTAACTCATCATTGATATTCTTACCGTAACGGTCAATGATGATGCGGGCAAAATTCATGGAGCCGACAAGTTTAATTCTAATGACAGATGATGACGCCACCCTTTTCGCTTTCGTGCGCACTGATTTTCTAATCTCAGGCTTAACGTCCAACTCTTTGTAAAGAGCGGCAATCATGTCTTCATGATGCGGCGGTGCATAAATCGATAGGGGAGCAGGTGGTCGTTCTAAATATAAAAATTGCACCAGCATGCTCACCCGATAAGAATTTTTGGCCGGCATGCCTTTAAACACGATTCCGGGCGGTATCATACCCAGTCTTAAAGCGCAGTCTCTGAATCCGAATCCATGCACCGTATGTTGAGATATGGTGTGGTTGGTGACCGCTTCCCCGAAGGCGCCCTGCTTGCCCTGTGATTTGGCCTCATCCAACAGATATCGGGTTATCTTGCGAAAACATCCCAGGGATCGAAACTCCGGCTTCACGACCCCCTGGGCCATTTCGACAATTTGGGGGTTCTCCTCCCAGGTCTGAAAGACACCATATCCGGCGATGTCTTTTTTACCGGTCACCGCAACAGCCGAGTAAATCCGGCCGCTTTCATTTAGGGCGTTAATTTCTTCAGGATAATAGACATAGTCGTGGGGATAGGTGTAGCCGTAGGTTTTATATATGGTTTTGGAGACTTCCGCCGCTTCGGCCGGATCCATCTTTCGGACGCTGCATTTTAATTCGTCCATCGATGCGGCAATTGGCGGCACCGCTGGCTCGAAGGGCTCCAGATCGCAAGCCGCGTAATAGTCAGTAATGCTTTTATTTTTAAGATGCTTGATTAAGACGAGCTCCTTGCCCTCCGGCCCCAGATTGTTAAGCTGAATTTCATCAAGGTATTCCTGCAGCCGAAAAATGGGTTCAGCCATTTCGCGGCTGTCTTCGATTGAATTTTGAGTGACCGCTGAATTTGGATCACCGGTACCAAACGGAAGTCCTTTATCCCGCAGGCTGACCTTTAAACCTTCAGGAATGCGTTCACAACGTATTTCCAGAGTTTCTTTTTCGCCCGGCTCGAAGGAGTATTCCATCAGAGCGGTGACCGCTTCGATGATGCCGTTTTCAAGCGATTTTACATCCTGATCCTGCATCCCGATCGAACGGGCAATTTCGGATACATAGATGGCAGCGGCGGTTGCGTATTTACGGTCATTGGGGATTCGGATGCTCGAATATTCACATTTTGATTCCACATTTCACCTCCCGGGTCGCAACCGGGCCATTCGAGGGCCGGTAGAGTTCATTGGAAACAAAAAGCGACTGCACCGATATCGATAGGGCAGGGCATCGGTTGGTGTCAGAAAGGCATAATTAAAGCGCGGAAAAAAAACATCCCCCTGAAGCAGGGCCTTCGGGGGGATGCCTGAAATTTGATGAGATCGAAAAGTCGGGTATGAGGGTTTCACATAACGTGTCTGACAGTCTTCCTTTTTATCGGGTGTATACGGCCGTTCAAAATGAAGAAGTTCAATCGTTCTTAGATTTCTTCTTAGAGCTCTTGGTAGAACTTTTGGTGGATCCTTTTTTTGTAGAGGAATACCCATCCGCGTACCATCCGCCCCCGACCAGTTTAAACGAACAGGGCGATATGATCTTTTTGGCCCTGCGGTTACATTTGGGGCATTTAATTGCCTTGGTGCCCATCGGGACCAGGCTTTCTGTTATCGTACCTTCCGGGCATTGGAATTCATAAAACGGCATCTTCTTCCTCCTGAAACTAATAAAAAAATATCAAGCAGTTAAGCCTTAATATCTCTTTTTTTGATGCAAAAATATGCATTTTTTTCTTGATGTCAAGCAAATTGAATGGTTAAAGACGCTTCTTTTAGCGGATGCTTCGTGATATGTCAATCCATAATATCAAAATAAAAATATTCTATTTATTTCAAAATGTTATGATCCGAACCGGCTGCCAATTTATCGCTTGACACCGCTATCTCCCGGCATATATAAAAATCATAAATATTTTCAGATACTAACGGTTGAAGCCATGATGGGGTCTGAACGTATTCTTTGATATTACGGATACTTAAAAAATACAGGAAAATCCATGGAAACTCAAATTTTAAAGAAATTTTCAGGATTGCAGACGCTGCGCGCCAGCGAACACACGATTATGGCAGTTCTGGCCGTCATTGTGGGTCTAGCGGCCGGCTTTGGCGCTGTAGGATTTCGATATCTTATCAATTTTTTTCAGACCCTGGCATATGGCGGTGAAAACGATTTGTTGGAGCTGGTGGTAAACCTGCCCTGGTATTATCGGGTGGCGGTGCCGGCCATTGGCGGTTTGATCGTGGGACCGCTGGTTTATTTTTTCGCCAGAGAGGCCAAAGGGCACGGGGTGCCGGAGGTTATGGAATCCGTGGCGCTCAAAGGCGGTGTGATCCGAAAGCGGGTGGTAGTGGTTAAATCACTGGCTTCCGCCATCAGTATCAGCACCGGCGGTTCCGTCGGTCGTGAAGGGCCGATCGTTCAAATTGGCTCTGCCATCGGGTCGGTCCTCGGGCAGTTTATGAAAGTCTCGGCAGACCGCATGCGAACCCTGGTCGGCTGTGGTGCCGCCGCCGGCATAGCGGCCACTTTTAATGCCCCCATCGCCGGAACCATGTTTGCGCTGGAGGTTATTCTGGGTGATTTCGGCCTGGCCACATTTAGCCCGATCGTGATCAGCTCGGTCGTGGCGACCGCCATTTCACGGGCGTTTCTGGGTGATATTCCGGCGTTTATCGTACCGGCGTATGAACTGGTCAGCGCCTGGGAACTGCCCATGTATTTGATCCTGGGAATTTTTTGTGCCGTGGTGGGAGTGATGTTTACCAAAACCCTGTATCGAATCGAGGATTTATTTGATGGGATTAAATTCCCAGAATATCTTAAAGGCATCATCGGCGGGCTGATTCTGGGTGCGGCTTCACTGGTTTTTCCGCAGATTCTGGGTGTCGGATACGGGGCCATTGACATGGCCTTGATGCAGAAGATGGCCTGGTGGCTTTTGTTGGTCCTGGTGGTGGTCAAAATTCTGGCCACTTCCATTACCATCGGCTCGGGCGGTTCCGGCGGAATTTTTGCGCCCTCGCTTTTCCTGGGTGCCATGGCCGGGGGATTTTTCGGCTTTGTGGTTCATCAATTGTTCCCCGGTATAACTGCATCTCCAGGGGCTTACAGTATTGTGGGGATGGGCGCGGTGGTCAGTGCCACCACCCATGGGCCCCTGGCGGCCATGTTAATTCTGTTCGAAATGACGGGTGATTACAAAATCATTCTACCGCTCATGCTCGCATGCATTATTGCGACGATCGCCAGTGGGCAATTCCTGAGAGATTCAATTTATACCCTAAAATTGGCCCGGCGGGGCGTTGATATAAAAGAAGGTAAAGAGGTCAATGTTTTAAAATCGCTTTTTGTAAAAGATGTGATGAACGCGAATGTTGAAACCATGCCTCAAGCTTTACCCTTAGGAGAAATGGCCAAGAAGATCTCCAAAAGCAAATTCAACAGCTTTCCGGTGCTCAATGATGAAAATCAGCTGATCGGCATCCTTTCATTTAATGATTATAACGAAGCGATCTTCGACGAACACCTGAAAGACCTGGTGGTGGCCAAAGATCTGGCCACCACCGATCTGGTGACGGTTTCTTTGGATGACAATCTATGGACCGCGCTGGAAAAAATCAGCTCAAAAGATTTTGCGGTTCTGCCGGTGGTTTCGGCGCAAGCGCCCAATAAATTGGAGGGTGTCGTCAGTCGCCGGGACATTATCGGTGCTTATAATAAAGCCGTACTTAAAAAATCGCTTTTTCAGTGATAAAAATGGAATAATGAGCACGAAGTGAAGCGATAGCGCTATATTGGAATAATGGAATGTTGGTCAAAAATGTTTAACTTGGAGTTGATGGTTTTTCGATCTATGATTGGTTTAAATTATGAAATATGATATTTTTCAGTGCGATGCAACCCGGACCCAATATAGCGCAAAGCTTCACCGCGTGCCCAGTATTCCAACATTCTATCATTAATCCTTTATTTCGCGAACGTCCCGGAAAAAAAGAGGATGGATCGGCGCCGGATCTGGCCGCAGAGGAAGCCGAGGAAAAATCTCCCGAAGAAGAGGAATACATCCTCTGCCGGCAGTGCCATCAAGCCATTACCCGTCCGGCGGAGCGTATTACGGTCGAGGGCGCCCACCAGCACACCTTCGCCAATCCCCACGGGATTGTTTACGAAATCGGTTGCTTTAAGTATGCACAGGGCTGTGGTTACGCGGGATCGCCGACTACCGAGTTCACCTGGTTTAGCGGTTATGCCTGGAGGGTCAGCTTTTGTACCATGTGCCTGACCCATTTAGGCTGGGTCTTTATCGCAGGCAGCGGCGACAGCTTCCACGGATTTATCCTGGATCGCCTAATTCAACCACAATAGTGAAACAAATATTAACCTTTTTTTATTTGAAAATTATGTGAAATATTTATTGCAGAAGAAAAAGTTTCACCTAAAAAATCCGAAATCCGAATTTCGAAAATCGAAAAAAATCCGAATATCGAATGACCAAAATTCATAAACAAAGTTTTGAACCTTTGAATTTATGATTTTGAATTTGTTTCGAATTTCGTATTTCGTGCTTCGAGTTTACCTACTTAGTATGATTCCAAATTGCTTTATAGCTTATTTTTTGAGATTTTATCTTTATGTATCGAAGGGACTTTAGATGGGAGAAATAAAAAGCACATTAGACCTGGTAATGGAAAAGACCAAGAATCTGAGCCTCAGCGATGAAGAGCGGCAGGGGCAGAAGGATAAGGAGATCGAGAGCCGGATTCGCGGCCTGCTGCAGAAATTTTACGATCAGGCGCTCAAGGCCGACAACTTGAAATCCGAATACCAAAAACTGCAAAAAGACTATGATCTGTCGGACAATGCACCGCTGATCAAAGAAATCTGCCGGCAGATCGAACTTGGAAAAGATAATGACGCATTATTCGAGCTGCTCGCCCGGTTTGCAGCCGCAGATATTGAAGGGGTCACTTCGGTTTTAGATCAATATGATGACGTTATCGGTGCGGCGGCCCGGGAGCGATCGAAAGTTTTGAAAGATAAGCTTGCCGAAGCGCATTTTATTTCCGGCACGGCGGTTGTGCCCAACCTGGAAGCCGATAAAGCCTGGCGGGAGCAGGAAGGTGCGATACGGGAAAAGTTTGAGCCCTTACTGAAACAAGCCAAAACCAAACTGCTGGCCGGATAATCCGTGTTGGGCGTCACAGATTGCGCTCAATTTGGCCCTCAGCGTTCAAAAGGGGGGAATCTGGATGACCATATTTATATAAGGCGCGGGCGCTGCTATAATCAACTCGATCAAAACGAGCTGGTCGAGCAGATCCAAATCCTGATAGAATCCCAGGAAACCCGTTGGAATCTTAAATCCGGACTCAACCTAAATTAGAACAGAAATCCAAGAATTTGAGACAGCCAATCTTTTACCGATCAAGCAGATGGCATCAGCATTTTAGGTAGTGCCGCGCCACCGTTGCCATCCTGGGCGTAATTTCCATTTTTAAACCCTTGCTGTTTCTTTCAAAGAAAATCAGATAAATTTTTTCATTGTAAATTTATTCTTGTTAGACTCTCTTTTATAGCTAAGCGCATCCATTAGTTTTCTGACAATATGGATTCCGAGACCTCCGATTCTGACATCAATAAGATCAGGAGGCGTTTCTGGTTCCTTCTTTTCAAGTGGATTAAAAGGTATCCCATCGTCCTCAATTATTAAAGTCAGCTCGCGGTTATCAAGATTAATCATGAAACTGATTGTATGTTCCAAATCGTCTTCAAATCCATAAGAGACTATATTTGTGAACATTTCATCTAAGCAGATATTCATATCATGTATACAAGCTTCCGACAGCCCGGCGATCTCACCAAATTGATTCAAATGTTGACATAACGTCTCAAGCTCACCCACATCGTTTTTGAGTTCAAATGAATAATTGTGTGATTTCATATCAAAGCCAATTCGTGAAATTAATGCAAACGTCAATGATTTGACCGATGAATACGCGAAGCTTCAATTTTTTGCAAGGGGCCCATTTAGAGAGGTCATGAAGCGCAAATCTACGAATTTTGAGAATTTCGCATTGAAAAAAGCAAGATCGTTGAGGAAAAAAATTTACAATGCTAAAACGAATCTATATTTTCTATTCGTTTTATGGCTTGTTACGATATACGAAATACTCTCACTCTGGTGTCGCATTAAGTTTGACCATTGCCTCGAATATGGGAAGCCTTTCTTTATTTTTCTGGCGTTAATTGACATCCGAACAATGAGGATAAAAGCATGCATAGAGGATTATAGGATGGGCGTGCACTAAATTAAGGATAAATACATAGTGTTTATGATAAACAAGAAGCACTTTACATTTAATAACGGTAAGAAACGTCCAACTGTATAATGCATTCGTAAGTCTTCAATCATTTGTAATCTGAATTCTGCCCTCTGCCCCTAAACAGACCGAAACCAGAAATCTTCGATCTGCTCAAAAATTTCGCACAGGCGGCCACCAAGCCCTGATCGATCGTTTTGCGGTGGAGGCCAAAGCGGTTGAACACTCGAAAGGCACTGAAGGGAAACTATAATTTTAGCTGCTATGCAAGCGTATCTGGCGGGTGACCTGATTTAAAAACGGCACATACGGTTTGAGTTTCGCGAACAAAAACCGAGCGACGATGTAAAGGATGATAAAAGGCGCTATGAAATTGAGCTCGAATCCGCCGGCCCATTTGGGCAGCGTGAAAACAATTTCCGCAAAGCGTCTGATCAGCCAGGCAGCGGCAAAAAAGGCCGGCCACAGTGACGCCATCCCCATGGCGATGAAAAGAAAAAAGGATTTACCGTAAGCCTCATTGGCCAGCTTATTGATCCCCTTATAAGCCTTATCGTCACCCGACGCTTTGGCATTCAGCGATCGCTCGTGATAGTATTGGGTCCTCTCCAAATTTTTGGCGATATGGCTGCGGTTGATGCGATAGGCCACAGCCAGCGTCAACTCACCCAGCAAACTCGCCCACAGGGCCAGTACAAAGGTTCCCACCCACCAGCCCAGCATGGGATTCTCAAACCAGCGGTAGGGCGCTATGAGTACGGGATCAATTGTATTTAAAAACCAGTTGATAACGTCCATTTTAAGATTTAACAAATGGGTTTCCGGCCTGGCTTTGCGCCCGGCCGGAGAGTTGGTCACTTAACCCGATTTAGAACGGTGGCACAATGCTATACCCCAAAAAGCCCTTGGTGGTGTACCGCAGTCCCACGTAAAAAGCCAGCACGATAAATATAATCTTCAGCACCTTATCCGGAATATACTTGGAGGTGCGCGGCCCGATCATAGAGCCAATGAAGATGCCGATCAGCTCTGCGCCGATAAGACCCCAGGAAATGACGATGCCCTTGCCGACCATGTAAGAGAAAATGGACACAATCATGCCCACCAGAACGCACAGCGCCGAGGTGCCGGCCACCAGAAACATCGGCAGTCCGGCAACCGAGGTCAGAAAGGGGACATATAGGAAGCCGCCGCCGACGCCCAGAAATGAGGCAATTGCCGCTATGAAGATGCCACCGATCATCGGCACCCAGGCTTTGAAGCTAAATTCCTGGCCGAAAAAGGTGAAGCGGATATTTCCGATATAGAAGGTCAGCGCCCAGCCGATGATGACCAGGATAAAGGCCACCCATTTGGCGCTGTCAACCAGATTGATCCACAGCGCCGAAGCCACAACCGCTGCAACCGCCAACCACATGAACGTCCAGGAGCCTTCGATGATTTTGACGCCCTGTTCGGCGGTATCGGTTTTTTCGGCAACCGCTTTCTCGAATGCCTGAGCCGCGGCTTTGGCTTCTTTCTTGCGAGCCGCACCTCGCGGGGTGAGTTCATAAATCAGAAAAGCACCGAGAATAAAGACAATGATACCAAAATATCCGATATAGGCCCTCAAAGAGATCTTGCCGGCGGTCAGTTCGGGTACCAGCCAGGAACCGCCGACACCGCCGATGGCCAGACAAATACCCAGCGGCGCCACCAGCCGTCCCATACGGTAGTAATTGAATGATGAAATGACACCGCTTAATCCGACTAACCACTGGTTGGAGACCCGGATGGAATCGGTAAGCAATTTATTAACCGGATTCCCTTTGCCGAAAGACTTGGCATAATCGGCCATTCCGAAAATGGTGATGTGCCCCACACCGGCCATAATTCCGCCAAAAGCGCCCACAGTCGAAAAAATCCAGCCGACCCAGATGGCCCACAGCAGGCCAATGATCACATTCGGCTTTGGGGCGCCGGGTATTCCTAAATAACCGGGCGGATCTCCGGGTTTGATGACGGCCTTGGTTTTAGCCGCAAAATTATCATCTTTCAGGCTACTTTCGATGGCCCGTTTCATTTTGCCGGGCATGCCGGGAGTCGTCAAATCAGAACCCGATTGCGCCAGCGCCAGGGTGGCAAAGGTGAATAGAACAAAAATGCCAGTTATCCAGTAAAATTTAGCTAATTTCACAATTCTCCTCCTCTTAAATAGGTAATTGATCATTCTGGCTCTAAACAAATTATTCAGGCCGTCATCTTATTCAATAGCCTGTTGCAAAGCTTATCAGTGAATATAATGCGCTTTTTTGTAGAGCATCTCTATGGTATTGGTTTAAAAGGGAACGCTTGGATTTTATCACAGATCGCAGCCGAATCAATGGCAATAATGACGCATTTGTCCTCTTTTGTTCCCCTTCTTTATCAGGGCTATTTGTGATATGCAATTCTTTCTTTTATCGGCAGCAT
>JASFIU010000068.1:0-13669 GCA_050122495.1 Desulfobacterales bacterium
GGGCTATGACGTTCTTCGAAAACAAGGTGCTGTCGATGCAGTAGAACTCGCGATTAAGCGACTGGAGGCCTCGAAATACCTCAATGCCGGCGTCGGAAGTTATCTACAACTAGATGGCCGGGTTCGCATGGATGCCTCAATTATGAAAGATGATCTATCATCTGGAGCTGTGATCGGCATCGAAGATGTTGAGCACCCTATTGCCGTTGCCCGCAAGGTGATGGAGACGACCCAACATGTGGCTCTAGCCGGCACCTTGGCAACCGAATTTGCGCATAGCGAGGGATTCCCTAAATATGATCCACGAACACGCGAAAAAGTTGAGTTGTGGTTTGATATCATGGAAGACCTGCGGACTAAAACCACCTATGAACAGCTGTTTCATGTCGATCAATTCATTAAGAATGGTAAAGAGACACTTGGCACGGTCGGTTGTGTAGCCATCGATCAGCAAGGGAACCTTGCTGCCGGCACTTCTAGCGGAGGACGTAAAATGAATGTGCCCGGACGTGTTGGCGATTCCCCAATTATCGGCGCCGGCACATACTGCTCAAAATTTGGAGGCGTCTCCTGCACCGGTGTCGGCGAAAAAATCATGGTTATCTGCCTGGCAAAAGAAGTAAGCAACTATTTACAGTACAATTCGGAAAATAATGCCATGGATGCCGCCAAGTTCGGCATTCATTTGCTAGGTACCATCAATGGCTGGGGTGGCCTTATATGCATCGATGGCAGAGGCAGGATTGGCTATGCACACAATACGCCGGCCATGACCTTTCATTATATCGAATAGAAAATCATGGCGCTAAAAGAGGTCAATCGCTGCATGCCAAATGATGTTAACCTGGATTTTTCCAAAAATCAGCAATCCAAATGGATTGGTGGTTTAAATGATCTCTATACCGGGGACAGGCAATTTGTATGCATCTATCTTCCGGAAACGATCAACTCGTCTATAACGAAATCATCCTTGCTGGTTGTTGTTCATGGTTATGGAGCAAGAAGGAACACTGCGCGAGGAAGGCAGAGCGTACGTAGATTTACTAATTATTGGGGTCAGCAGGTTGCTGATAAAAATTGGATTGTAATGGCCCCCCATTTTGACGAAAAAAGATTCAATAAGAACTACCAGCGCTTAAATCTGACCGGCCTGAGATCGGATGTGAGATTAAACCAGTTGATACAGTCTTTATGTCAGTTGTTGGCGCCTATTGAAACAGAAAAACGGATGTTACTCGGTTTTTCCGGTGGCGGGCAATTTGTACATCGCTATCTGGCGTTTCGCGAAGACATGATTTCACGTGCGGTCATCGGTGCGCCGGGGTGGTTTATGTGGCCAGATCTGTCGTATCACTACCCCCTGGGATTTGGCGATCCCAATGCACCGGAAAAAGGCCCAGAGAGACTACGCCGGCTATGTCGGCAAAATCTGCTGTTACTGGTTGGCGATAAGGATACTAACCAAGGTGCTTTTAGAAAAATTTACAACCACACTGATTTACGCGAGATGCAGGGAACTGGACGGCGGGAACGGGCAACCAATTGGTTTCATGCGCTAAAAAAGGCTGCAGAAGATGAAAACATCGAATTGTGCGTCCGTTTTCAAATTTTGAAGAATACAGCCCATCGGATCAACCAGAATTTTACAAAAACGGCATTGGATTTTGTATCTGCCTAATCAGATAAAGAGAGGTGAGCAAAATGCATAAAATCACAAAGGGATTCATATTGCCAAGTGCGGCTTTCACTTTAAAGCCCTCGCAGATAAAATATTTTAACAAATTGAATCGAATACCGGAACCTGGTGATGTAATCTATGGACAAATTTCTAGAATCGGTCAGCACTCGACCCTGGAAAACATCTCCGGCCGTATTCATTACATACATAACGGCTCAAAAGCTATATTTGTGTTTGGTAGTCGCTATGCACCTGATTATTATGAGGGTTTTGTTCCCAAAGAAGACTGTATGGAAGTCGATCTGCTCGCCCGCTCTGGTATCATCGGTAAAGTTAAAACCAAGAACAGCCTCATTAAAGATCCCACCAAAATTACAATAATCGGCTATGTCTGTACAACGGATGGTCAGGTTCTCAATACCACAAAATACCCCATGATAACCCCAAAAAGCCGCATTAAAAAATCTCCACGGTCACCATTGATTCTGGTATGTGGCACCGCTATGAATTCAGGAAAAAGCATGGCTGCTGTGGCTTGCTGTTGGGTACTCTCTTCACTCGGTTACAATGTAAGGGCCTCAAAGGTGACGGGTACTGCTAGTCTAAAGGACATTTTACGCATGAATGATGCCGGGGCTAGCCATTATGTTGATTTTACACTACTGGGGTATCCCTCGACATACATGCTGAATAAATCCCAACTATTGCACATCTTTAATAGCATCGATTTAAAGTATGCGAATAATCCTAAAAATTATTGGGTGGTAGAATTAGCGGATGGAATCATTCAGCGTGAAACGAGTCTCTTGCTTCTATCGGATGAGGTCCGTGCTCGAATCCACAAGTTGATCTTTTGCGCTAATGATGCTTTTGGTGCAATCGGAGGATTAAAGGTACTTAATGATAAGTATAATTTAAGACCTGATGCCATGTCAGGTGTTTGTTCAAGTTCGCCTCTACATATAAGAGAGTTGTCGGCTTTTACAGATATCCCCGTTTTCAATAGTGTTGATCCAGACAAGCAAAAACTAGCTAATTTGCTCTTGCCAGCCAAATCAAGAAGACGACCTAATTCGATTACGGCAAAAGCTGCATGATTGCATTTAGTAATCATAGCCCCAGAAAAAAAGAGCGTGCTTAAAAGAATTGTGCCTCAAATTGTGTCTTTTTAAGAGGATAAAGAATGATTTTAAATGATAAATTGTGACATCCGAACCAAAAAGCTCAGTAAAGAAAAGCTAATTATGTTATCATTTTACGTCATTTTGTGTTATTCATAACCATTTGTTATCATTACTATTTTCTGGGTTCGACTCCCGCCGCCTCCATCAGCCTTCGCCAAGGCTTCGGCTGGCAGGCCACCCTTTTAAAGACAACGATTTATAATATTGTACAACATTGTTATTATGATAAGCGAAGGCTGCCCGCCGAAGCTTTATGCGAAGGAGGGCTTTATCCATATTGCACTTCTTTTCTAATAACATCACGATTACCTTATAATTTATGACATACGTCTACCCAATACAAAGTATTGATTTTCCCGACCAAAAATACATCGGGCGATCTTCCAACCTAAAAAAACGTCTTGATGCTCACAATGAGGGCCGCTCACACCACACATCGAAATTCAAACCCTGGAAATTAGTTAGCTACATCGCTTTTACCGAAGCGTCTAAAGCTTATGAGTTTGAGTCTTACCTGAAATCGGGATCAGGACGAGCCTTCGCTCGCAAAGGGCTCTGGTAGCGCCCTAATTTCCGGGGCAACCAGCCATAGCCTTTCGCACTTCCTGCTGTTAGAGGGCCCATTTTACCCCCAAAATGGAGCTTTTAAGCCTGACAAAAGGCCCCTTTTTAACCTTTTCTGTTTAATTTTCAGATACTTACTGCGGAACGACCCCATTTAACACATTTACGGTATCACTGCTTTTCAGTGAGGTATCGCCAGTAACGGCGCGGCAGTCGTTGCAGGTGCAGCCTGGGGTTGTTGCGCAGATCGATATTAATCGCTCGATAGTACTGCTGCCAGAGCGATTGATACTCACGTTCGTTTGCTTCGACATCGGACGGTGCTGACCCCAGTTGGGTAAGGTCCAGTTGCAGCGCTTTGGTGGTGTCGCCGTCATACACCAGGCCATAATTCCTGCGGGTGTCATAGATGATCCACTCCTGGTCGGCGAATCGCGCTTCGAAATGGCGCCGGATCAAAGGAAGGACATCATACCGGGGGGAGACCAGGGCCAGGTAGCGGTCGTCGGCCAAACGCTGGAAACGTACGAATCCTTTCATGCGGTGAGCTTCCCTGCCAACACGCTGAGCCAGGGAATGGATTCGGAGATGGGACGCCAGGTGCGCCCTGCCTTCGTTCCCGGCCGGAACAACGTCGTGGACATACCGGCATATGGCCATTTCGACCTCCGGCGCACTGGAGAGAAATGCGTGGTATAGTTTCTGACGGTGCTTCCATCCCAGCCGCTTTTTGAGTCCTTCCCACACCCGTTCAGCAATCGCCAGGTCGCTGTCGACCGTCGTGTATTCATCAAACAATCCCAATTGGGATTGTTTCGATCGTTTGATCGCTTCTGGAACACACTGGTCCTCATAAGTCCTGTAAAGAACTGTTAAGAGCCCATCAAACGTTCCATCATAGATTATCACCCGAGGTTTTTTGGTGTGGATGCGGCCCTCTCTATCCGGTCTTTGAACGGCCGTACCCGCCGAAAATGTGTTGACCCAGTGTGGTGCTGGCATACCGTCGCAGTGGATATGACCATTTGCCCGTGACAGCACAACCCCCATTTGCTTTAAGTGCTCGTATCGGATTCGCCCCCGGCGCCGCAATCCCACGATACGATTGGCGGATTTGATGCCGATACCCGGGACCCTTAAAATCATCTCGCGGTCCGCCGTGTTGATGTCTACCGGAAAGGCCTCGGGGTGGGACAGGGCGTAGGCCTGTTTGGGATCCATGTTCAAATCGAGAAAGGGTGTTTCCGGTGTGATCAGTTCATTCAGAGAAAAACCGTACAGACGAATCAGCCAGTCGGATTGATACAGCCGGTTCTCGCGCTGCAGCGGCGGCTCGCAGATGTCCGGCATCCCTTGTGTCGGTCTCAAGACGGGGATATAGGCCGAATAGTAAACCCGCTTGAGCGATTTTTCCTGATAGAGCAGGTTGGCCAGGGACAATATCTCATAATCTGATTCCGGACTGGCCCCGATAATGAGCTGGGTGCTCTGGCCACCAGGCGCAAAGGAAGGCACATGTCGCAAGCGTTTGCGATCGGCCCGGGTCTGTGCGATGTTGTCCTGAATGATCCCCATGGGTGTCAAAACGGACGCATAGGATTTGTCTCGGGTGAGCCGCCTCAGACTGCGTTCCGAGGGCAGCTCGATGTTGACACTGAGGCGGTCAGCATAAAGGCCGGCGTGTTCGATCAGGCGCTTGCTGGCATCGGGAACGCACTTCAAATGAATATAGCCGTTGAAGCCCTCTTCTCTGAGCAGCCTCACCGCTCGCACTAGATGCTCCATGGTAGCGTCCGGGTTTCCCATAACGCCCGAACTGAGGAAAAGCCCCTCGATGTAGTTGCGGCGGTAGAAATCGATGGTCAGCGAAACGACTTCTTCGGAAGTAAAGGCCGCCCGCGGCACATCATTGCTCTGCCGATTGACGCAATAGGCGCAGTCATAGATGCAATAGTTGGTCAGCAGGATTTTTAATAGCGATACGCAGCGCCCATCTTCAGTGTAGGTGTGGCAGATCCCGCAGGCCGCTGCATTGCCCAGGCGTCGGCCGGTGTTCTTGCGTCGGCTTCCGCTGGAGGCGCATGAAACGTCATACTTGGCAGCGTCTGCCAATATGGTCAATTTATCTTTTGTATCCATTCCACCCTGACAAGACCATACCCTTGGAACCCTGTCAACTGGGTTTTTAACGACCATCGGGTTTCCGAATCATGGCTCCGGCGTGAATTCTCAGGGGCGTTGTAGGGATCTTCCTTGCCCCGATGGCCGATGGATTGCAACGGCCCTCGGAGTGATTATCCTTTTCATGTTTTGAACAATGAAATTGCCGAAATACATCGTCGCCGAGGGGAAGATTTCTGAAGGCGGCACCCGGAGTCGAACCAGGGGATGAAGGATTTGCAATCCTCTGCCTTACCACTTGGCTATGCCGCCATATCCACAAGTTAGTTTACCTCACCACGGGGCGTGGCATAAATGAAGCGTTATGATTCAGGCTATATGAATTGATGTCATCATTTCCTTGGCGATTCGAATAACGCATCAACAATAGGATCAAAGGCGATATTCCCTGCGAAGAAGCCGTGGCTGCTGGAACAAACCGAGGTTTTCTTTCATCCACGTCCACAATGACAGTGGAATGGTCCCCCAACACTCCAGCCTATTTTTTAGGGTAAAAGATCCGAACTCCCTCACAATATCTCCGAGAAATTGCCTGGCCTCCGCTCTGCGTTGCCGATTCGGTCCAAATCGAATTGCAGGGTAAATACCGGGAAGAGCGCTTTGAACATATCCGCGCATTCGTTCCGCCCGTTGCCGCAAGAGGGGCCTGGAAGAGGATTTCATCGTGAGGTAGCCTTTAAACCAGGTTTTCATAACACGCACCAGGGAAGGCCCGAGCGTTTCAAACGCTTTGCGGTATAATGCCTGTTGAAAGTCTTCTATTTCCTCTGGTTCGAAGTGTTCATGTTTAAAATGCATCGAAAAACCATCGAACTTGCGGTAATCGGGTCGATCCCGGTAAGCGCTCAGATAACGCTCCTCCTCCAAAACCTTTTTATAAAGAGGTGTCCCGGGGAATGCAAAGTAGATCAGGATCTGCCAGAGGTCAGGAGCCAGATCCATGAGCTGTTTAAATTCCGACTGAACCTTTTTTTTATCCTGGTAAGGAAAGCCGATGATCATGGATGTCAGAATGGCGATGCCCCGAAATTTGAGATCGCGGTAAAGGTGATCGAGCTTTGCACCCCGGAGCTTTCTGTAACCGGAATGGGTTCCCTCGAATGCCGTCCATATGATGTCGAATCCCATCTCGGCGATCTCGTCGGCCGTGAATTGTGAAAGCCCGCGTACACTGCCAAATCCCATTATTGATGGCGAGACGCCGCCTTCGCGTACACAATCGAGAAACTCCCGCGCCCGTTTCGCATGAATAAAAAAATCCTCATCAATGAAGATAAAGCCACTCAAGCTATCCCCGACCTCGATGGCTTTGCGCTCCATCATTAGCATGGTTTCATATAATTCCCGGCCGCTCTGAATAAAAGGAACATATCGCCGATTGAAATAGTGAGATGTACAGCAAAAGTCACACCCGTTGGGGCAACCGAGCCCGCCGGTAATATGCGCCACCTTCGTCTTGAGAGGAACGGAATATACCCTGGGAGACTCGATGGGAGTGTAGGGATGACAAATCGGCCGGTCCGGTTTCTCCCCTAAAAGCCTGCGCATAAAACCGATGCCTTCACCCCGACAGATAACATCGCTATAAGGGCGCAGCTCATCATCGGACAGAACAGTACCATATCCGCCGAGAACAATTTTTGACCCGGGCGAATGTTTGCGTATGATATCCACCATTTGCTGAACTTTGTGGAAGGTGGCGACAACAAAATTGATGCCAATGATGTCGTACCGTCGCTTTTGGATTTCTCGGAGAAATTCACGTTTGGAGGGATAGTGGAGAACCACTGCCGGTGCATCAATGTTTTCTGCGATATAATCGAGGCCCCAGCAACGAATTACCTGACGATAGCTGAAGATACCCTGACTGCGAGTCACCTGAGCATGGAACAGCTCGGCCCCGACAGAATTCCCTTCGCCATTACCGCCGAAGGGGCGGCAAACGGTGGTCAATAGCACATAAGGCACTTAAAATATCCTTACGCAATTTTTAATTGAATTACAGGAGCCCCTTATTCTTAAGTGCATGAATTGCCAGAAAGGTATTCCATTCGGGCTCATCATGGCTCCATGTGCCGTCACTGTTTTGCTTTTCAAATAAAAGCACAAAAGCTTTTTCAAGTTGTTTTTCCGCCTGATTTAATTCCAGATGCGCAAGCGCATTAAGGGTCTGATAAAAAGGCAGATTATGCTCCCAGGCACCCGCGTCTGTCTGCAGATCAGCCAGATGCTTCACCGCCAGTACGGTGGCTTTGCCTTCAGCAAATACCGGATGCACCACCAGGGCGCGCAAAACATTATGGGAAGACGTCTCATCAAACCACCGGCCCTTATTTTTTATACCTTCTGAACTTAGCCATTGATATAAGGCCAGCACATCTGGATCACTTTGGCGGCCGAAAATGCTGGATAGAAACAGCGCTGCACCTGTCAACAACATGGCAGGGCGACTTGTGAAAAATGGCAGTCCCTCTAAACCGGTGCCAGCGTCAAGGTCGTTGACACCGACATGAACCCTTCCTGCCTGAAGAGAAATTTTACTGATAAGCCAGTTCAGGGCGGCATCTATCTGTGCCGTGGATGATCGCACGGTTAGATGAAGCCCGAAAAGCCGCTTGATGGTTTCAGTGGTCGAGCGAGACCACGACCCATTCGGCAATTGGTCCGCCAAAAGCCCAGCGACCGTTTCCTTAAAATCAATTTCCCACTGACCTGTCTCGGCCTCTCCAAGCCATTTTTGTCGTGCATAAAGACCCACGGGCGTTTTGCTGGACCGAAATACAGGATAGGGATCGTAATGGAGTTTCATCAGGTAGGCTTGTTTCTACCATATTGCTTCTCGGGAAGACACCTCCTGGAACTGATGGTTGATTTTGCTACCGACCGTACCAAAAAGCTCGTCGAGTTCGTTCCTGATTGGCGACCAGTCGGAAGGGCACTCGTTCTCGAGTTGGTCAACCCGCATCTGCGCGTTCGCGACCTCCTGCTCGAGCTGCCCGATCAGCGGGAGAACTTTTTCCTTTTGTTCGGACCCGAATGCGTCCGCCGTCTTCTTCATGGCTTCCAGCTTCGCCTTCCAGGCCGATACCTCTGCCAGCATCGCCTTGCAGTAATCTTTTACCTCCATGTTAACTCCTCTCTGTTCGATTTGGTTTCTACCTTGCAGAACATCTGATTTGTATAATCAAGCTCAGCACTTTATTTGCCCATCTTCTCACGCCTCAATAAGTCGACTTTTTTGTCAATACAGTTTATTCTGTTTTCCATCGATAACAGACGAAAATCTGCTTTCGAAAAGCAAATCAAATTAAAAATTTAAATTAATAGGGAAAAGCCACGAATGGGAGGATAAAAAACGCTTTTGGAAGCGACCAAAGGGGCAAAGACGCCAGCCGATATCATCCTCAAATCATACTGATACTTGATCACCATTTTGTAGTCAAGTCATATAACAGAAAATTTCAAATAAGAGCAGAGATACTGTTTGAGATTTGATCTCATAATCTCACAAAAAACGTGACACTTGAAAGTTTAAATTGCGTGCCTCTATAAGGATTGCCGTATGATGGCCTCGTCTATCTTGCTTTCAGTGATAAGAATAGAGCATTATCATTTGAAAAGTACCTAAAATCCCACTCAGGAAAAGCCTTCGCCAATAAAAGACTCTGGTAACAACATGATATTCGGTTGTCCAGGAGTTTATCAGCACGGTGAAGATTAGGATTGGCAACACACAGGTTTTGCGTCTTTGCTAAGGTCTGGATTTATATCCGAAAACCATCTATTTACAGTTTTTCGGATTTCGTTCGCCAATCCATTTAACGCTATTTCAAATTGTCTATATACCTGTTGGCCTGAATAACACGGTAATGTGGGTATTTGGGATTCCGAACCGATCCAAAGGAATCATCACGGCATGGTCTTTAGTTAGACCTGGTGGAAATGAAACAGAAACGGGTATTTCTCCAGAAATAGCTCCTTCACCCGCACACCGCAGGCATTCATAAAATCCCACACCCCCGTGCCCCCGGCAAGTTGGACATACAGCTTGAGCAGGAACCGTGATCCTGGCATTCCCTCCACTACGTGCCTGCTCCGGTGTAAGTGTCACCTCAAGCGTCAGGTTTTGAACATGAGCAGATTTTGGCTGAGCAAGATCAGAAAAATTACTCCACAGCCAGTCAAAGATTTCGTCAAATGAAGGAGTGAATGACTGAAATGATCGAACTGGTGATACTTCTCCTATATCAACAGGGCCTTCCTCAGGAATAAGCGGTTCGGGTTCGGGGTAACTGGTGGGCCTTAGGGGTCTTTTTATTGGCACTTTTCTGATTCTTTGCTCATATTCACGTCGCCTGCGATGATTTGCAAGCACCGAGTAGGCTTCCTGAATATCCCGAAACCTATCGCTACTTCCGGTATAATGATCCGGGTGAAACTCCTTGGCAAGCCGCCGATACGCACTTCTGATTTCATCTCCAGTGGCATTCGGTGAAATCCCCAAAATTGCAAAATAGCTTTTTGCCATGGCAGAGCTCCTTAACCTGTTAAAATTTTGATCCGCTTGGATTCATTTTCTTTTGATTTTCGTAATTTTATTTTCAGGATACCTCGCTTATAAGTTGCGTCCACTTTTTCTGGATTTACCTCTGCAGGCAGTTGAATAGTTCTGTTGAAATATCCATAGGACCTTTCGACGCGATAATAGGTTTCTTCTTCCTCTTTTCGCTCTCGCTTTTTTTCACCTTTAATGGTTAAAAATCGTCCATTTATGGAGATATCGAAATCTTTAGCTTCGATTCCGGGAATTTCGGCCTTGACCGTAATATGCTTTATACCCTCGCTGATGTCTAAAGTTGGATCCCATTTGCTTTCGCCAAAAAGGTATGATGATGGCAGAAATTGTGGCTCAAAAAATCGGTCATACAGGTTATCTAATTCTCGATGATATTCAGTTGTAACGTTATTCTTTTTTCTTTTCCAAGGCAAGATGCCAAACATTTATACCACCTCCCTGATATGGAATAATACTCTTTCTTATCTTGAGAAGATACCAGAGAACATTATTAAATTTTTTAATTATGTGCCTAATGTGGATTAACCAAATTGAGCTGAATTGTTAATAAAGATAGAGGTGGTCTGGGAGGATTTTACTACATCATGTCACCTCCTATTCTATTAGCCCAATTAGCACCAACCAAACAAAAGGCGAATGTATGCAAAATTTATTGTATAAAGTCGAAATATTTTTAATGCTTCAACCGGAGCCGGAATCTCGCAATCAATTGCTGCGCAGATTATCCGGCTCCTTGGTCATTTCAGCCCGTCTTAACGGAAATCTTTTTCGGAGTTGCCTTTTCAACCTTAGGAAGCGTCAAACGAAGTACACCGTCATTTAATTTTGCATCAATGTTTTCCTGATTAATTAGTTCGCCGAGCGTAAATTGTCGGTAATATCTTCCGGTTTCGTACTCCACCAATATGCTTTCCTCATCAGTTTCATCAATAGGTGCAATATCCGCTAACAGGGTCAGGGTATTGTCACGAAGATCGATGGTCAAATCATCTGCCTTGACGCCTGGCATATCGGCAAGCAGCGTAATCTCTTTTTCAGTCTCAAAAATATCGACAGCAGGTGTAAAAACCAATCCAGGCGTGGTTTGCTCAGCAGGACTGGTCACTTCTTGCTTTTCTCGGACTTTAAGCTCTTTGCTCTGTGTATCAGCCATGGGTAAAATCCTCCTTCGTAAAAATTTTAGTTAACTACTTCACTGAAATTTGTTTGGGCTTGGCAGCCTCTGCTTTTGCAACCACAATAGTTAGGATACCATTTTCCATTTTGGCATCCACCTTATCAGAATTAATGTCACCCGGAAGTCCTATCATTCTCGAAAAAATTCCCGCCTCACGCTCTCTTCTATGATACTTGGCTCCCTCTTCTTCGGCAGCGATTTTTCTCTCACCGGAGATGGCAAGATTATTCGCCGTAACCTGAATATCAAGCTCTTCACCTTTTACGCCAGGAAGTTCAGCTCGAACATAGAAATTGTCTTTATCCTCAGTTAAGTTGACCAATGGAAATACACCGGCACCTAAAGCCTGATGTGGCGCTGCTGTATCTTCAAACAGCCGATCCAATTGTAGCCTCATCCGATGTAACTCATCAAACGGACTTCTGAATCTTAATGTGGGAACGTTGAAAAATCTGCGGTAAATCATTTTAATACCTCCTTAGTTTGACCGTTAATGACATTAAATTTGCTGTGATTAAGACCTCTATACATGATAAAACTCAATTTTTTGAATATATGATAAAAACAAATTAATTGTTGTCAAGATGCACAACAAAAAAATTGTTGCATTACTAATAAATTTTATTATATTAGAGTAATGTTAATCAGATGACTTTAAAAAAAGGAACGAACCGGTGAAAAAAAACAAGGAAAAACAATGGGATATTGAATTGTCTTTGTCTAATCCATCGTCCCTTGATCTCAGAGGACGTCAATCCGTGCGAGCCACATTTCGACTCTCAGAAGCCTGCATAGACGCGATCACTGTTCTTTCAGCTCAGCTGGGAATCAAACAAAAATCAGTCTTTGACCATTTAATGGTTGTTGGTTCTAAATGTTGATCACATGTTGATCAGTTAAAAATCAAATATTTGATATTATTGTGTTTTTAAACACCTGCCGCCGATTCGACTCCTGCCGCCTTTATAAGGATATTTATAATAATAACAATAGTTTATTGACACAATCCTTCTCGGGCACCATTCTAAAGGTATCCCCTTTTTCAGTTTTTTTCCTGCACTATGTAAGCGTACATCAACAGAACTTTAGATTTAGGAAAATTAAGATTTTCTTGACTTATCAGGTTTCATTCATGATATCTGTATTACAGATAAATAGTGATACTGGCAAGAAATCACAAGTTCAGTATTTTCCACTTTTCTATAAAAATATTACAATAGATGGAAAAATTTTCCATCTAACATAATGTTATGAACAGGGGAAAAATAAATTGAAATTAGACAATATTACATCGATTGGCCTGTGGGTTGGTTTGGCTTTGATCGTACTCACCTGGATTAAAGCTATACCTTTATTATACGGTTGGATCGGCTTTGCTATTGCAGTTCCTTCCTTTATTGTGGAGGCAATAAAGAAAAAAAACATACCTCCTTCTGAGAGTGATGACAATTCAGGGTAAACTTCTTAACCCCATAAACTTAAAAACAAGGGTAAAAAAGACCACTATTTCTACCGCTTTTTAATTAATTACAACTAGATAGCTTGGTCCGACACGCCGTGAACCGGCCAATTTCACTATTTCAGCACACCCGGCCAATTTGCATCGGCTTTTTTGATGTTTCCTGGAATATCCTTTTCCCACTTTTGTTTGATTTTGATGTCATAATTAAGATAGAGCATGCCATCCACAATTGTCCAGGCATTCTCCGGATCTACGCCCGCCGTATATCCTTGAGCGACAGCCCAGGCGCAATAACCGCCGTATCGCGGAGCGTACTTTTCAGGGTCGGCCCTGAAAAGATCCCGGTGCTTTGCGCTGGCAAATCGCCATTTGGCGTCCTTCCATTCGAGCTCATATTGATCAGAGCCCTTAGCTGGTTTGCCATCCTTGTGAAAGGCCACCGGATCATAGCCCTTTATTGCAATTCCCCGCCAGTTTTTATAAATTTCACTTTTTGCTTCAGCAAGAGATGGCACAGCCATGCTTAAAGAAATAGCCGTGACGACACTGATGATTAACTTGATGTTCATTTGCAATCCTCCTGATTTATCGATTGGTGATGTCGGAGATTCAATATGATTCGGTTCAAAGACGCGGCAAACGCTCTGCCCAAAGTGCGCCCGATGAAGAAGGCTACGCTAGCGCCGATCATGGCTCCACCCCACACATAGACAAAGCCCCAGTAGGCACAGAAGATCGCCGCTCCCAAACCGGTAAGGAGCGTGTCCGGTATAAAAAGACAAACACCGGCGGCATACAATATCATAAAAATTATCGGCCCCCAAAATCCGGTCATATTCAAATACTG
>JASFIU010000069.1:0-13655 GCA_050122495.1 Desulfobacterales bacterium
TCGGGCGCATTGAAAATGATACTTACGGAATTTGTGATTCGTGCGGGGAAGATATCTCGCTCAAACGGCTGAAAGCCCGGCCCGTTACAACTCAATGCATTGATTGTAAATCCAAAGAGGAGGCTTTAGAAAAGGCTCTTGGAATATAAAAATCGTCTGAGGATAGACCTTCACATTCATTCAACTGCCTCAGATGGATCCCTGACGCCAGCTGACATCATCGACCATGCCCAAAAGCTTAACCTTGCAGCAATTGCCATCACGGATCATGATTCGGTAGACGGATCTAAAGAGGCCCTTCGGATTGGCATCCCCCCTTCTTTACACTTTCTAACCGGAGTCGAAATCAGCGCAGCACATCCTCCATTTTTTCCCGGCTCCGGAAGCTTTCATATTTTAGGCTATGACATCCATCTGGATAATCGCGACTTAAATCAAGCCCTGAGCAAACTCCAGGATGCCCGCAAAAATCGTAATCCCGAAATCTTAAAACGATTAAATAAACTGGGCTTCCGGATTTCTTTAGAAGAAGTCGGGCAAGAGGTTGGAGAAGTCCAGCTGGGCAGGCCCCATATCGCCTATGCCATGGTGAAAAAGGGCTTTGTGGCGTCAGTTGACGAAGCATTTGAAAAATATTTGGGGACTGCAAAACCGGCCTATGTGGACAAGGATCGCATTGAATGTGAACAGGCGATTAACCTCATTCGAGCGGCCGGGGGCGTTGCGGTGCTGGCACATCCGGCGCTTTTGAATATTGAAAAGGATCAAAAATTAGATGGGCTCCTTCAAAATCTAATGAAAATAGGTCTGGCCGGGATAGAGGTATATTATCCCGGGCATTCACCCCAGCAAATACAGCAATACACGGAATTGGCTGCAAAATACGGCCTGTTGATGACCGGCGGCACCGATTTTCATGGCTCCATAATGCCTGAAATAAAAATGGGATCAGGCGACGGAGATCTATTCGTGCCGTATAACCTTTACGAAGAGTTAATGAATGCAAGCAAGCGATCATTACGAGATTGAAAAAAATCTGGGATATGAATTTCGATCAAAGCCGCTTCTCGCTGAAGCCCTGCGGCACAGCTCCTTTGTCAATGAGCAACCGGATGCAGATCTGCGGGACAACGAGCGCTTCGAATTTCTCGGCGATGCGGTCCTGAACCTTATCGTCGGACATATTCTAATGGAGCGTTACCCCAACTTAAAAGAAGGCGACCTTTCAAGAATCCGGGCCAATCTGGTCAATGAATCCCAGCTGGCGATCATCGCGCGCGCCATTGATCTGGGTGCCTTTATTCGACTGGGCAAAGGTGAGATCCAAACCCACGGAAGTGAAAAAAACTCCATCCTGGCGGGGGCATTTGAAGCGCTGATCGCCGCGATTTACCTGGATGGCGGCTTCAAGGCCGTTTTTAATATTATCGAAAATATTTTTATCCCCCATCTGGATTCGGTTAATTCGGCCGTCGACAGTTATGACTACAAAAGCCGGCTTCAGGAATGGGCCCAGGAAGAACAGGGCGCCATGCCGCAATATAGAGTGGTCCGCGAGGAAGGCCCGGATCACGATAAAACATTCTGGATTTCGGTGAAAGTCTTTGATATCGAAAGCGAAGGCCACGGCAAAAGCAAAAAAATGGCCGAACAGGATGCAGCCCGTAAAGCTTTGGAGATTCTGAAAAATGAATCTCCATGACCACCCTGCTTTTAGCAGGGTTTGAGGAGCACTTCGTTCGAGGAGCGGTCCTGCGGACCTTTAGGTTCCAAGTAAACTAATTTTTCCTCCCACATAAAATAGCGCAACTTCAGAGCTGATTTTTATAAATTTAATGTTTCATCAAGCGAAGCGCTCCTAGAGTGAAACGCTCCTCAAGCGCAGCGCTCATTAAGTCGTTAACACTATAAGCCTCCGGGATAATGATTTGACAGTAACACCTACCTCTCATAAGCCTTTTATAGTTCCAATCTTCCTGCCTCACGCCGGCTGCCCGCATCGGTGCGTATTCTGCAACCAATCATTGATTACCGGTGTTAAAACCCAAATTTCCTCTGCTCAAGTCCGCCATTCGGTTGAATCTTTCTTGAAATATAAAAACGCGCGGCGCGGCAAGGTCCAGATCGCTTTTTTTGGCGGAAATTTTCTCGGGATAGAGACTGAGGAGATTAAGCGCCTGCTGGCAGAAGCAGCGGCATTTATCGAAACGGGTTGCGCAGACGGTATTCGATTTTCCACCCGACCCGACACAATTGACCGCACCCGCCTGGATGTGATTAAAAATTTTCCGGTAGCGACGATCGAGCTCGGTGTTCAATCCATGGATGATGAGGTACTGGCGCAAACAAAACGCGGTCATAGTAGCGACGATACTGTCATAGCGTTGCAGCGCCTCAAAGAATTTGATTATGAAATCGGTGTGCAGTTGATGGTCGGTCTGCCGGGTGATGACCCCGGTCGAGCGCTTGCCTCCGCCCGGCGGGTTGCCGAACTGAAGCCGGATTTTATCCGAATCTATCCCACTGTTGTGGTTGCCGGCAGTCCCCTTGCAAAATTATATAAAAAAGGCCGCTACAAGCCACTCTCCCTGCGGGATGCGGTGACCCAGGTCAAAGAAATTTACCGCTTCTTTAACCACAGAAACATTCCGGTCATCCGAATGGGGCTGCAGGCAAGCGATGATCTCGAAAACGGTTCCACGATTTTGGCCGGCCCGTATCATCCGTCCTTCGGGCATCTGGTGTATTCGGAGATTTTTTTGGATATGGCCATGTCGGCCATAAAATCAGCACCGCTGAAAGGGGATCGCATTGGCCTGCACGTTCATTCGCGTAGTGTTTCCAAAATGAGAGGCCTAAAAAATGGAAATATTAAAAAGTTGCGCGAAAAATTCCAACTGCAATCATTAAAAATTATCCCGGATGATTCCTTGCAAAAGGATCAGCTGGACGTGACCAGCTTTCATTGATGTGGTTAATTGTATAGTTTGGGGGTAGTCAACACAATCTCTCGCTCAAAGAAAAGCCGCTTAAGATCGATGAGCCTATTAATGTCTTGCGTAAACAAATCTGGATTCGTGCCATAGGTATTGGAGCGCGCGCGCAATATTAGATCAACAAAACAATCAAGAAATACGTTTGCATCTTCTTTTGCTAAATCATCAAACTCCCATTGCTTCAATAACGCATCTCTAAAAGAATCTGCTCCATTTTGTAACGCGCTTCCAAAACCATCTTTTAATAATTCTGAAGGTAAGGGCTCCTTGCGGGGTGCATTGATGAATAAAAGAAGACATGCCCATGAAAGCAAAAAGAAATCCTGCATGAACGCTTGAGGTAAAGATTGTGCTTTTTGATAAAAATCTAGATCTATACCCTTTATTTGACCTCGACAATTCATCATGACGTTGCCTGTTTTAACGTCATTAATCGCATAACCTAGACCATGAACTTTCTCTACCCATAGAAGCGTGCTAACCATAATATCAATGGTTTCATTAAGTGTCAGGGGTCGAGAGAAGCGGTGATTTTTTCTCTTTGGCTGCTGACCAATCGGTTTGAGAAACTTCTGCCGAAGTTGTTGAAGAGACTTTCCTTCGCTGAAACTAGAGGGGCGGCTAGTTGGTTCTTCTCCCCCGATTCCTAAAAGTTCATCCAAAGTTTCTCCTTCAGCAACTAGCTGTAAAACATGATAAGTGCGCTTCTTCGACAATAGGCCGGCGTCATAAATACGTATCACATGCGGAGAATTACTCAAATCGCGCGATAATTGTAACATGACATCTTCAACCTGGATGGCTTCATCCTTTCTCTTTTTATAAATACGATCGACCTTCACAGCCACTCTTTCCGGCCAATTCGGATTTGTCAAATTTATGGCCTCGTACACTCGACCAAATTCTCCGATACCTAACTGACAGACAATTAACAACCCGATATTTCTAAATTTAGCTGCCACCTTATTCCAAGCAAGAAGATCTTCATCATCCTCGATTCCATAGCGCCCGACCTTAGGCGATGGCGTCACCGGGTCCTTTTTTTTCCAAGTGACTTCCATGGAACGGTAGGCCTCGGGAATTCCGGACATAATTTGAGCCAGAGAGGGCCTCAGGTATTCATCGTCAAGGTATCCTCGGATAATCACCTTGGCAGAAGCGGCAAAGTCCTCAAATTTTAACAATTTTATCTTATCATGCTTATTCAACATTTCTTCGCTTAGGATACGGTGCAAATGATTAAGCATTTTGAAAAGCGGCTGGCTAAAAATATCATCTTTCGATACTTTTATTCCTTTTTGAAGCTGTCTTTCTATAAAGAATTTAATGTATGTTTTGCCCGCCTTATTGGGTACGAGATAACCTTTTTGTCTTTTCTCACCAAAAAGAACATTTCTCATTACCACGCAATCACACCATACCTGATGGATTTCTTCAAAAAATCTATCCCTTGGCAAATTGCTATGTCCAAGTTCATGCAGCAATGGTTTCATAAGACCCCATAAAATTCCCAAGCGCTCATCTTTTTTCCCCTTGGACGCTTTTTTATAGGCTTTGATTACATTTTGAATAAGATCGCTATTTAGGACGACAGACACTTCTTTAATGCTTAGATTGTCATCCAGTAAAATTTCTCTGGTGGCATCTGAAGGAAGATGCTTACTACATCTTATTTTTACGGGAATAACGGTATTAGAACTGTTGGAAAAAACCTCTCTTGCTAAAATTCGTGCGGTAACCTCGTATGCTCCTAATTCTTTTAATAAAAGGCGAAATCCTTCCTTTAATAGACGCACTAGCTTCTCAGAATTCGAATTCTTATTTAAAGCGATAAATTCAAAACCATCACTTTCCGATATTGGTTTTGCTTCCACCAAGGTTTCGGGCTCATAACGTTGTGAAAGTGATAGCTCAAGATACTTTTTCCACGAAGAACGCTCACCATCAAAAACGACCGAATTATCAGAATATCTTTGGGAACATGTAAATGTGGGGGGGCAATCTTCTTTTGAGCACATAATTGCAAATGCCTCTTGCTGCAGCAGAATGTCGACTTTGCCTCGATCAATTAATATGTCATGATTATCATATTTTCGGACAAGCGTCAAAATTTCAATGTTTTCGGCCTCTTTAATGATTTGGGTTGACAGTTCGATGGGCTGTCATCTATAGAAAAAGAGGTTCGGGAGGTATTTGATTTCACATCCTGTGGCAATTCTGAATTTCATTCACAATACACCTTTTCCGTCTCGCCAGTTCGTCTGGAGCGCGCACCTGGCAATCCAATATTTCCCGGTTCGGCAATACTTGCAATCAGCCCAGAATTATTTGGGGTAGACGGGGAGAAAAAATTATGAGCCCTCAGGATCATAAGCAAAAGGAACCTTTACTCGGCAGGGAAAGCCAGCTCACCGACAGCACTGCCGCAAAAGAAGTGCCCATAGAAGGGGTATCAGAAATCGAGGCAAAAGCGGAAAAAATCGATGTGGATTCGCCTGCTACCCTCATCAACCGTGAGTTAAGCTGGCTCAGCTTTGCCCGCCGGGTACTTGCGCTCGCCGAAGACCCGGATTTGCCTTTGCTCGAACGGGTCAAGTTCGCCGGCATTATGGGTATGCTGTATGACGAGTTCGCCATGAAACGGATGGGGGGGCTCAAGCGCAAGATAGAGAAAAGAAAACGTAAAAATAAAAAGAAACTGTCTCCCGACGGGCTCAGCGCCGAGGAGGAATTGCTGGCCTGCCGGGATGAATTGCGGAAACAGGCCCGCCTGGTTTCCCGGCTGGTGGCCAATAAGATTCGACCCGCTTTGGCCGCAGCCGGGATCCCCATTCTGGAATATATGGAGCTGAGTGACAAACAGCAGAAGCAAATGCAGCGCTATTTCCTTGAATCGGTGGAGCCCATCCTGACGCCGCTGGCCGTGGACGTCTCACACCCCTTTCCTTTTATCAGCAATCTGGGGCTCAACATCGCGGTGGAGGTCAAGGAAACCAAAAAGAAACGCAACCGTTTTGTGCGCATCAAGGTGCCCGCAAACCGCCCGCGCTGGGTGCCGCTGCCCGAAAACGCCGGATTTGTACCCTTAGAGCAGGTGATCTGCTCCAACCTAAGGCTGCTGTTTCCCAAAGCCGCCGACCTGCAGTGTTATTTTTTCCGGGTAACCCGCGTTGCCAAGGATGACCCCTGGGAACAAACCATCTTGGAAGACCCTGAAGCCGATTTAATCCCGGCTCGAATCGTCAGCATGGTAACCCAGGAGCTGACGGCCCGTAAATTTGCCGGCGTAACCCGTCTTCAGGTGAGTGCCGACATGCCCAAAAAGCTGCAACGCTGGATCTGCGAGCAGCTCAAGGCGGATCCAGATGAACTGGAACCTGTAAAGGGTTTGATGAGTCTGGCGGACCTGATGAAGTTCCAGGTAGAGGGTTTCCCGGAACTGCGCGATCCACCCCATCATCCGGCAACCCATCCCCGCCTGCGACAATTGGAACCCGGAGATCCATCCGATATCTTTGCAGAAATTCGCAAAGGCGATATTTTGTTGCATCATCCTTACCACAGCTTTGACAGTTCCATACTGCATTTCTTACAAAGCGCGGCGGTTGACCCGCAGGTACTGGCCATTAAGCTGACCATCTATCGAACCAGCAGTGATTCGCCGATCATTCAGGCGCTGATGCAAGCGGCACGACAGGGCAAACAGGTAGCGGTGCTGGTAGAGATTACAGCACGCTTCGATGAGGCACCGAACATCGCCTGGGGCAGCTTGCTGGAGCGGGAGGGCGCCCACGTCGCCTACGGCGTAGAGCGGCTCAAGACCCACGTAAAACTGGCTCTGGTCGTCCGCGAGGAAAAGGACGGCATCCGCCGATATGTCCACGTCGGAACCGGAAACTACCACACCGTCACGGCTCGAATTTATGAGGACATGGGCATTCTGAGCTGTGAGCCCGAACTGGGCTCCAATGTGGCGGCCTTGTTCAATGAGCTGACAAGTGCCACACCGCCTCCCGGTTACGGAAAGCTCATGGTGGCCCCCTACAATTTACGCGAGAGCTTCACCGACTTGATCCATCGCGAAGTACAGCACAGCCAGGCGGGCCGCCCTGCTGGTATTTTTGCCAAAATGAATCAGCTCCAGGACGCGCGCATGATTCGCGAGCTTTACCTGGCTGGTCAGGCCGGCGTGCCCATCAGCTTGAATATCCGCGGGCTGTGCTGCCTGCGTGCGGGAGTTCCCGGATTGTCTGAAAATATTCGGGTCTTTAGTACCCTGGGCCGCTTTTTGGAGCATTCGCGGGTCTATCGTTTTGAAAACGGCGGCAACCCGGAATTCTTCATCGGATCCGCCGACTGGATGCAGCGCAATTTAAACCGGCGCATGGAAACCGTCGCGCCGGTTACCGACTCACAACTGATAGAGGAACTGGAGCAGACCGTGCAGGTATATGAAAACGACAACTGCTCGGCCTGGGATATGCGGCCTGATGGTAAGTACGTAAAACGACGCACACGCAAAAGCCAAAAACGACGCGCTGCCCAGGAAGTGTTTGTCGAGCTCATCGGCAAGCAATCAAAAAATAAAGGCAAAGTCTAGCGGCGATCCCAGCGTCAATAAAAGCGATTTTTTAGAGAATTAAATCATGATTAACAACCTGAATTTTAACTTGCCTGACGGCCATGATGAAAAACAATTCATGCGTCAACTGGCCAAAGCGTACACCCTCAAAAAAGAGCCTTCCGTTGCTGAAAGGTTTACGATTTACGATACCTTTGACTGGCGCTTATTTAATAAATCACTTATTTTGTATTCAACCGCAGGCAAGCTGTTTTTGCGTAAACTGACCAAAAGCGAAATTTTGCACAGTGTTGAATTCAGCAGGACACCTGTTTTCATCCGGGATTTTCCTGACGGTGAATTAAAAGCCAGGTTGAAGCCAATCATAAAAATGCGCGCCCTTATACCGCTGGCCCCATTCCACTCCCGGATAACGCTTTATCGTGTTTTGAACCCGGATGAAAAAACCGTGGCGCGATTGGTCTTTGAGGAATTCTGGCCGTCCCGTAATAAACGTCGGCCGGCATTGGCGGCGCATCTCTCGTTGCGACCGGTTAAGGGATACCCTAAACATTCGCGCAATCTGGCCAAAAGTCTCCAGGAAGCCGGCCTGACAATCTGCACCGAGAAAGAATTCACTTTAAATGCACTGGCTGCAGCCGGAAACAAACCGGGCAGCTATTCCGCCAAGGTTCATGTTAAACTCGACCCGTTCATGCGCGCGGATCAGGCCACTAAAATTATATTAGGCCTTTTGTTAAATGTCATGCGGATAAACGAATCCATCTTTGAAAAAGACCTGGATACGGAAGTTTTGCATGATTTTCGAGTAGCGATTCGCAGGACGCGCTCGGCATTAGCGCAAATTAAAAATGTGTTTCCGGCACGAACAACGGATCGGTTTAAGAAAAATTTTGCCTATGTGGGAAAGCTCTCCAATGCGTTAAGAGATCTGGACGTCTATCTGCTCAACCAGGATGAATACAAAGAAATGCTTCCCGCTGTCCTGCGTGATGATATTGATCCCTTGTTTAACCTTTTGCGTGCAAAAAGGGCCAACGCATTTCAGCAAGTCAAGCGAGGTCTGAAGTCTAAAAAATATGCGAAGATAATGAAAGATTGGGAGGCCTTTTTAAAAAAACCGCCGCCCGATTCAGCCACCGCCCCGAATGCGGAGGTTCCTGTAATTGAATTGGCGTGCCGGAGGATTTATAAGAAATTCAGAGCCATTGTTAAAACGGGCACTAAGATTCTGGTAAAAACCGATGATGAGATGTTACACGTCCTTAGAATTGAATGCAAAAAATTACGATATCTGCTGGAGTTCTTCGCCAGTCTATTTCCCCGCAAGAAAGTCAAAGTCCTGATTGGACAACTCAAGAACTTGCAGGATAACCTGGGGGACTTCAACGATCTTTGTGTTCAACAGGAATACCTCCTGAATATTAGCGCGGAATTACCCGCCGGCCAGCGGCAAGTAAAAAACACGCTGGTGGCAATCGGCAGCCTGGTTGAAACATTAGAACGCAAAAAACAGTCGGTTAAAGATGCGTTTGCGACAACCTTTACGAACTTTTCGGCACCGGAAAACCAGGCGCTATTTCGAGAACTTTTCGCCTCTAAAGGCAAGCAATTGTTATGACAACGCTGGCACTCTACAGCAATAAAGGCGGCGTCGGTAAAACCGCCGCTGCCGTAAACCTATCTTATCTGGCCTCCCAGACGGGAATTAAAACCTTAATTTGCGATCTGGATCCTCAGGGTTCGGCCACATATTACTTCCGGGTAAAACCCAAGCTCAAGTCCGGACCCAAAGGATTCGCCCGGGGGGCCAAAGGTGTCTACAAAAGCGTTAAAGGCACTGATTTTGAAAACCTGGACATTCTTCCAGCGGATTTCTCGCTTCGCAAGCTAGATGTTCTATACAATAAATTCGGCAATTCAAAACAACGCCTGAAGAAAATGCTTTATCCCTTTGGGAGTGAATATCACTTAATTATCCTGGACTGCCCGGTTACCATCGGCATTCTGGCCGAAAACATATTGAACGCGGCTGACTATACCCTTGTACCCATGATCCCCACCACACTTTCGGTGCGAACCTATAACCAATTGCTGACGTTCTGCCAAAAGAAAAGATTTGATGCCTCCAGGATTTACCCCTTTTTTTCGATGGTGGATCGGCACAAAAAAATGCACCGCGAACTGATGCTCAGCGTTTCAAAGGATTTCAAAGGTGTTTTACAAAGCTTTGTTCCTTATTTAGCGCAGATTGAGAAAATGGGAATTTACCGGTCACCGGTCCCCGCATTCGCACCGGGTTCGCTGGCTTCCGAATCATATCGTAACCTGTGGAGCAAAGTTCAAAAAAAAATCCGATCCTCAAAACGGCCATAGGCACGAGTGTCCGGAGCACCGGGACACCACTGAAAGCCATAAAGGGTCGTAATCAAATTCTGCGCCTTGGAAATTCATAATCTGTGCTTATCTTTTCTATGTCTTACCTGAATTTTTCGAATATCAAATAAGTAGACATCGGAGAGAAGAAAATGGCAGCAAAAGCAAAAAAGCTTTGTAATTGGAAGTCGCGGGATATAACTAAAAAGCTGGGCAAATTCAGTGATATTGTCCGCAATCCTCAATTCGTATGCATAAAGTGCGGCAGAGTTGCGGACAAAAAAAAATGGTTGCATAAACCAAGCACATTAAAGTAGTAACTTTAATTAAGCAATGCTCAAATTGTTATTGGTCAGTAGTTATTGGCTTGAGAGAAACAGAAATTGAAAGATATCCATACGATTAACAAATAACACATAAATATCGATCCTCTGCCAGGGGTGCTAAAAATGAAAACTCTTTATCTGGTCCGGCATGCCAAATCGAGTTGGAAATATCCCCGGCTGGATGATTTCGAACGCCCCCTCAACAAGCGCGGTCGCAAGAACGCTCCCTTTATGGGGAGTATTCTTAAAAAATTAAAAGTCGCCCCTGATATTATCATATCCAGCCCGGCCAATCGAGCGGCTACCACAGCAAGGATCATTGCCGACACCATTGATTATCCGCTTGAGAAAATCCGATACGAAGAAACGATATATGCTACAAGTGAATATGACTTGTTGCAGGTCCTACAACAGCTTGACGATGCGGTAAGCCAGGCAATGCTCGTCAGCCATAATCCGGCGATAACCGATCTTGCCAACAGCATCGGTGACACGGCCATCAGTAATATTCCAACTAGCGGTGTATGTTGCATAAATTTAGACATTTCCTCATGGGCCAAAATTGGGGATCAACACGGCAAATTAAAATTCTTTGATTTTCCTAAAAAGCACACTTCATGAATTCTGCCGGTGGGGTTTGATTTTGGAAGGATTTAGCCAAACACACTAAAAGAGAGGAGAGGGACAATGGCGAAAAAGAAAGCAAAAGAAGAGAAAAAAAAGAAGAAAGATGCGGCAAAGAAAAAAGTGAAAAAGAAGGCCCAAAAGGCCAAGGCCAAGAAAAAAGACAAAAAGAAGCAAAAGAAAAAGGGAAAAAAATAAAAAAGAGAATGCCAGATAGGTAACAACCGTAACGGGCAATCCGGTCCGCAAAGCTGGATTGCCTTTTTTTACACATCTTGCCTCGGTACATTACAAATCGGTATAGGGTAAACGGTTTCAAATCAAGCAAGCGAATTGGAAACGCCAATATGGCAAACCTTATCTTTAGGAGGATTGAAAATGGCCCCCAAATTGGATAACACCACCCTGCTGGTTGCAGTCGATTTTACCCCTTTTTCGGAAGAAGCCCTCCTTTTTGCAAGTCAACTGGCAGAGAAACTAGAGTCCCGGCTTCTGGTACTCCATGTTATCCATGATCCGGCCGAAGCACCGGGATTTTACGCTCAAAAAGGCAAAAAGAAGAAATTTCTCCAGACCATGGAGGAGGCGGCAGAAGAAATGATGGCGGAATTTCTGGCAAAAATGCGTCAAGCGCATCCGGATCAATTGCCGATAAAAGAAGCCATCCCGCTTCTGGTGGTCGGCACACCGGTAACGCGAATTCTGGAAATCGCGGAAAAAAAACAGGCCTTCATGATTATCGTCGGCAGTCATGGGCGCACCGGGTTGTCGCATTTGCTGGTGGGTTCAAAGGCCGAGCGGGTTGTGCAACTTTCACCTATTCCGGTAACCGTCGTTAAGAGTTCAACCCAGAAATAAAAAATTGTTTTTCCTCTATTTAAAGGAGATGGGAGATGAAACCACTGCGTTCTCGCCATGCATACGCGCTAGTCTTTTTCAGTGTATGTAGTTATATGCTGTTGGCACCATCCGCTGCCAATGCAGCCGATGCTTCAGCAACAGATGAAATCAATTGGTTTTTCCTGGGAATCGGGTTACTCGGAGGGCTATCCCTTTTTCTCTACGGGATGGAACGAATGAGCGACGCTCTGAAGAATGTGGCCGGTGAAAAAATGAAAGATATCCTGGGAATGCTGTCTAACAATCGCATCATGGGAATGATAACTGGTGCGATCGTAACAGCCGTTATTCAGTCCAGCTCGGTAACCACCGTCATGCTGGTCGGTTTTGTAACCGCTAACTTGATGTCGCTTTCTCAAACCATCGGCGTGATTATGGGTTCAAATATCGGCACCACCATCACGGCTCAGATTGTAGCATTTAAAGTAACCAAATATGCCTTGCTCCTGATGGCTATCGGTTTCGGGATGCTTTTTTCCTCTAAAAGAGAAAAAATAAAACAATACGGGTATATGATCATGGGGCTGGGAATGATTTTTTTTGGTATGGGTGTCATGAGCGATGCCATGCGCCCTTTAAGAGCCTACCAGCCTTTTCTCGATCTGATGACCCAAATGTCAAACCCGGTATGGGGTATCTTGGTCGCCGCCATTTTTACGGCTTTGATTCAATCCAGTTCCGCAACCACGGGCGTGATCATCGTACTGGCGATGCAAGGGTTGATCACCCTGCCGGCAGGAATTGCCTTATCTTTTGGCGCCAATATCGGAACCTGTGTGACGGCGTTTTTAGCCTCCATCGGGAAACCGCGCGAAGCGCTGCGGGTATCCATTGTACATGTACTATTTAACGTTATGGGCGTGCTGATTTTTTTGCCCTTTATTGGACCGTTTGCAAAACTCGTCATTAGCATCTCTCCGTCCGCTCCAGAAGGACTTACCGGCATGCAGGCCGCTGCTGCTGTGCTGCCGCGTCAGGTCGCCAATGCGCACACCATTTTCAATGGCACTTGCGCCATCCTTTTTCTTCCTTTTGTCACTTATTTTGCCCGAATCGTCTACCGTTTGGTTCCGGATAAGCCTCTGCCGGAGGTTAAAGAAATCCAGCCCAAATATTTAAGTGAAATGCTGTTTCATACACCCAGCCTGGCGCTGGATGCCGCGCGGCATGAAATCAAGCGCATGGGAAAACGGGTGGATCTTATGAATGCGGCCATGATGCCGGCCGTATTGACAGGTAACAAAGGATCGCTGATGACCGTAAGGGAAATGGATGAAGAGGTCGACGTCCTCTACAAACATATTGTCAATTATCTGGCAGAAGTCAGCAAGCTGCAACTGAATGAATACCAGACTCAAAAAATGTTAAACCTCATGGGGGCCGTCAATGATCTAGAGCACATGGGCGATGTGATCGAGGTCAATATGATTGAACTGGGAGACAAACGCATCGAGAAGGGTTTCACAATAAGTGAGGCAACCCAGAAGGTGATCAACACCATCCATGTTGTTGTTTCGGATGCGCTCAAGGCAGCGGTGCGGGGGGTGGTCGAAGAGGACAAAGATTTTGCCAAGCGAGTCATCACCATGAATGAGGATATGGACCGTCTGGTAGAACAGGCCAACCTGCATCAAGCTCAGCGACTTGTTTCTGAAGATTCAGGAAAATTCGAGGCCTACAGAGTAGAAGTAGAAATAATTGAAAAACTTAAACGAATTTACTATTACGCTAAACGGATTGCCGAAACAGTGGTTGAATTAGGGGAAGAAAAGGTGGTCATTGCGGAAGCTGCGTGAAGCATTTAGTTTTGAAAGCTGTCTTTATGTTACACCCTTTACATCTTCAATGGAG
>JASFIU010000070.1:0-13573 GCA_050122495.1 Desulfobacterales bacterium
TGGATGAAGTAGATAGAAGGATCGGCTAACAGGTCTCACGGGACCTGTTGGCCGATCAATATGAGTTGTGTGAAGAAAGCGGTCTGTTAGATTTATTGGTGACTGATTCCCTATTTTTCTGCATTGCGAACTGACCCCTATCATGGATATCCTTATTGAAATACTCATCTATGGTTCCATTCATAGCATTAGCTTAGCTCTAATTGCCCTGGGGTTCGCCCTGGTGTACGGCACCAGTCGGGTGCCCAATTTTGCCCATGGCGCCTTATACATTATCAACGGTTTTATTGTTTGGAGTTTTTTGCGCGCCTGGGGTTTAAACTATTTTCTAAGTGTTGCGTTTGCCATTATCGTTACGGGCCTAATTGGTGCCATGATCTATCAGTTTTTCTTGATTCGGGTGCGGGGGATGGCCATTTCCGAAATTATTGCCTCCTATGCCATCGGGTTGGCCATTCTGGAAGGATTCCGCTGGGGTGGATTCAAGGGGATGACTTACACGCTTCCGACGTTCATTCAGGGAAGTATTTTCATTGCCGGAGTTCCGGTGGATCTCCATCGCATCATTGTTCTGGTCTGCGGCGTAGCATTGGTGGGCTTTCTCTGGCTTTTCACCCATTATACTCGGATTGGTTTGGCCTTGCGGGGAATGGCACAGGATGAGCGCGCGGCGTTGATGCTGGGAATCGATTCCGATCGCATGGCAGTCGTCGCCATGGTCTTTGGCGCCATGCTGGCCGGCTTGGCTTCCGTGCTGTTGCTTCCGCTCGGCAACATCGTGGTTGAGACCGGCTATAATGTTTTGATTTTAGCCATTGCGGTCTGTATTGTCGGCGGCCTCGGCAGCTGGATGGGGGCTGTGCTGGCAGCTTTTATCATCGGCTTTGCCCAGATTTTAACCGAAGTCTATCTGGGAACCCATTTTAAAGTGGTGGTAGCCCTGCTGGCAATTATCATTACACTTATCTTGAGACCTTCCGGGCTCTTTGGCCAGCAGAAGGAATTGGAAGAACGGGTATGAAAGCAATTCATGGGCAGCGCCGCAGGGAGAGATTGGATCGAGGGCTTAAAGTCCGCAGCGAAGGAATCTATGCGCTGATGTCCTGGCGAGAGCTCGGCTATCTAACCTTACCCCGATTGCTTTTAATTGTGGGCCTGCTGATCTTACCTTTCCTGATGCCGACCATGTACTGGCAGCGGGTCATTTCGATTGTCTGCATTTATGCCCTCCTGTCCTTGAGCTTTGATTTTTTGGCCCATTATGTGGGTCTGGTCTCTTTAGGGGGCGCTTTTTTTATCGGCACCGGTGGTTATTTAACCGCCATCCTGAATACCTCTTTCGGATTGCCACCCCTGCTAACCATTCCGATTGCCACGATTCTGGGCGCAGCGATCTGCACCGTGTTGTTACTTCCGTGTCTTCCGCTGAGGGGAGTCTACTTTGCCATCGTTACACTGATGTATCCACTGCTGCTGATGCGGGTCATCGAGGCGCTCGATATCCTTGGTGGTACCGATGGTATCGTCGGCATTGACAGCTTTGCCAATCGATGGGTTGAGCAATATTTTATCATATTTATGGTGCTCTTGTTTCTGTTCGGCATGCGCCGGGTGGTAAACCAGGATATCGGTTTGGTGTTCAGAGCCGTTAAGGACAATGACCAGGCTGTCAGGGCTTCGGGGATGAGTATTACGTATTACAAGACCATAGCGGTATTTATTGCCGCCGCTATGGGCTGTTTGTCGGGCGCTTATCTGGTGCATCTCTATATGTGGGCCGGACTGTCAACTTTTGCGCTGGATTTCTCCATTCTTCCCATTGCGGCGACCGTCATCGGTGGTGCCGGCACTCTGGTAGGGCCGGTTTTAGGCGCTTTCATTTTGGTGCCCATCTCCGAACTGCTGCGGGAGTTTGGAACGCTGCGAATTGTTTTTTATGCGATCATTCTACTCGCCTTTATCGTTTTTCGCAGCGAAGGCATTATGGTTTACGGTCAACGAAAATACCATCAGTTTGAAAAGTGGACGAAAGTATGAACTCAACAACAACACCGCTGCTGCAGGTAAATCAGGTGACCAAAACATTTGGGGGCATTTTTGCCTTAAATGACGTCAGTTTCGACCTGCATGAAGGCGAAATATTAGGTATTATCGGTCCGAATGGGTCCGGCAAGACAACCCTAGTGAACTGCATTACCGGTTTTATCGAGCTGACCGGCGGTGAGATTTTCTATCGAGGGGAAAAAATCTCCGGAAAGCCGGCCCATAAGATTGCCGATATGGGGATCACCCGAACATTTCAGATCATGCGTCCGTATTACAGCCTTCCGGCTTATAAGAACCTGGTGATTCCGCTTTTTTCGCCCAGAGCGAAACGCACCGGCGGCTGGAGAGGCGGCGGCAAACTGGGTGACCGCAATACGGTCAGCATTGACATCCTGGAAGAACTCGGTTTCGAGCGAGAATCGTTCGTCCCTTACAAAAAGGCTTCTAATTTACCCACCGGCTATTTAAAACGCATGGAGCTCGCCCGCTGTCTGGCGTTAAGTCCGGAAATTATCTTATGTGATGAAGTGTTTTCGGGATTGAGTATGAGCGAAATTGCCAGCATGGTGCCGCTGGTTGAGCGCTTGCAGATGGAAGGGATCACCCTGATTATGATCGAGCATCGCCTCAGAGAACTGTTTCGGGTGGCCAACCGGATTATGGTTTTAAATTTCGGTGAAAAGCTCATGGAGGGGACCGCAGAAGAGGTCATGGCGGACGAGAAGGTTAAAGAGGCCTATTTCGGATCCGAAGAAGTTGAGGAGGTCATGGATCATGCTTGAAGCAAAGGGGCTGATGGTCTTTTACGAAAACATGCTGGCACTCAACAACGTCAACGTGCGCTGTGAAGAAAACCAAATCGTCGGCGTGTTCGGCGCCAACAGTGCCGGCAAGTCAACCCTGATGTACACGCTTTCGGGTATCATGGAAGATATCCGCAAAAAAGAAGAAATGGCTGGTGGTGAGCGTATCAGTGTCTTGGGCAATATCTCTTATTTGGGCGAAGAAATTTTGGATCTGAAGCCCAGCAAAAGGGCGAAAAAAGGAATTGTCCTCTGTCCGGAAAGACGCCGAATCTTCAAAGAGTGCAACGTTCTGGAAAATTTACGCATTGGCGGTTATCTGGCGACGCCCGCTCAGGCGAAAGATACCCTGGAATATGTGTTTAAGATCTTTCCGGCTCTTGAAAAACTCCAGAAACGAATTGGTGGTTTCTTAAGTGGTGGCGAACAGCAGATGCTGGCCATCGGGCGGGCACTCATGGCCCAGCCAAAACTGCTATTGCTCGATGAACCCCTTTTGGGGTTGAGCCCTTTGATTCAAGCTGTTTTAGTGCGGGCAACCAAAGAAATCCGTGATGAAAAGGGAATTTCAATCATTATCACCGAACAGTATGCCCGCCCTGTTTTGCCCATTGTTGATTATGCCTTTATTCTGGAGAATGGGGCTGCGGTTTTAGAAGGCTCCCGCGAAGAAATGATGAATAACCCGGATGTCCGGTCGGCCTATTTTGGGATATAGTAAGGAGTTATTAAGGCAATGAGCCCGAGTGCAAGCGCTTTGGAAAGTGAGCTTACATTTACCCGCTTCGATCGGATGAGTGAACGCTATCCGGATAAAACAGCGGTTATTTATCTGGGGCAGCACTTTTCATTTTCAAAACTAAGAGACTTGAGCGAACGATTCGCAGGCGCTCTGGTCGATTTGGGTGTCCAAAAAGGCGACCGGGTGATGATCTATATCCCCAACTGTGTTCAATGGGTCATTGCGTTTCTGGGGATCCAAAAAATTGGCGCTGTCATCGTTCCGGTTTCGCCGATTTATACCTCACACGAACTCGAATATATGATCAAGGATTCGGGGGCGGAAACGATCATCTGTCAGGACACCAATTTCTGTTACGCCAAAGAGGTGTTTGCCGATTCCGGGCTCAAACGCATCATCGTTACAAATTTGGTTGACCTTCTTTCTGCTTGGAAGCGATATCTCGGCGTCCTTTTCGATAAAATACCTGCCGGGAAGGTGGAGCAGGCCGAGGGCGTATTCGCCTTTAAAAAGCTTTTGGATCGCCCGCCGCTGGAATCCCGGGTTGACCTGGATCCCCGGAATGACCTCGCCTACATCTTGTATACCGGTGGAACAACCGGCTTTCCAAAAGGGGTTCCGGGCAACCATATCGGTATGGTGTCTTATGTGAATGATGTCACCGATGATGTCGCCGCCGGTCATCTCAAGGAAGGTGAAGATGTATATATCGCTGTTAACCCTCTTTTTCATATTATGGCTTTGGGGCTTTTTATGGCCTTGGGGTTGAACAAGGGCAACACGACCGCCCTTATGCCGATTCCTCAGATCGATGCCATTCTGGAAACCATTCAGCGCAAACAGGTACGCTGGCTTCTTGGGGTCCCGGCTCTATACCGGATGATATTAGAAAATGACCGCCTGGAAAAGTATGATCTGAGTTCTTTGCGTTACTGCTATTGCGGCGGCGATGTTTTGCCAATCGAGGTATTTAAGCGCTGGCGAGATCGATTCGGTATCCCCATTTATCAGGTTTATGGTTCTACCGAAGCCGGACACGTCACCTACAGCCGCATCAATGAAGATCCGAAACCGACGACCCTGGGCCTTCCATTGCAAAGCAGGGAATGTATCGTTGTCGATCCTGAAACGCTTGCACCGGTCGCCGTGGGTGAAATCGGAGAGCTTCTGGTGACGTCTCCCTATACCGTAAAGGAATACTGGAATAAACCGGAAGAAACCGAACGGGCATATGTGGAAATCGATGGAAAAATATACTACCGCATGAGTGACTACGTTCGCCAGGATGATGACGGCGAAATTATTTACGTGGAACGTTCCGCCGATATCATCAAGCACAAGGCCTTTCGGATATCTGCGTCAGAGGTCGAAGCGGTCCTGCAGGACCATCCCACCGTTATTGGGGCTTGTGTCGTCGGGGTTCCGGATGAAAAGGTGGGCGAGCGTGTCAAGGCGATCGTGGTGTTGAAAGAAGATGCCAGGGGGGTAGGGGGCTCCGAATTGCTGCAATGGTGCCGGGACCGCCTGGCATCTTATAAAGTCCCGGGATATATTGAGTTTCGAGATATGCTTCCCAAGTCCAAAGTGGGGAAGCTGCTGCGGCGCGAAATCCGGGATGAAGAACGCCGGCGGATCTCCAAGGAAAAGTGAGTTTGCCCTCCACCGGCGATTTTATCCCCTGCTTGTATTAAAATTCATTTTATTCGGATGCCGTAAATTTTTGTTGATGGACCTTTGGCTCCTTGCGGGGTGGCGCCTTAATTTCCCCCTTGGGTTTTCCTATCGGAATAATCGCTGCTATTTCAAGATGGTCCGGAATGTTTAAAGCCGCCTGCATTTTCTGGGGATCAAACCAGGTGAAAAAGAGCGTTCCCAATCCGTATTCAGCAGCAGCCAGCATCATGTTTTGAACGCAGGCCGATACAGCCTGCACAGCGCCGTATTTCTGGTTAAAAAAGTCTCCCAATCCCTTTTTTTTCGGATCATACACCACCACAATCAATACGGGAGCCTCTTCTAAAAAATTCATATTGTATTTGGCGGCAAATCCCGGTCCGCCACCGTCGAGGACGGCCTGTTTCGCCGCTTCGGAAATTTCTCTGATCTGGCGCTTAACTTCAGCGTCGGAGATAATAATATATTCCCATCCAAAGGCATTCAGGGGGCTCGGTGCCCACTGGCCGGCCTCCATGATCGCTGCCAGTTGATCCTCCGGAATGGCATCCGATTCAAATGCCCGACAACTTCTTCTTGATTTCACAACTTCTTTGAATCCCATAATGATCTCCCTCCTCTAAAATTCTGGTTTCAGCATCTCATTGATTTCCTCCGGAAACGCCATACAGATGCCCTCATTGTAAAGATTCCGCAGCGCCCCGACATCCGGCGTGCCCAGCGCCTGGTTAAAAAACGTGCGTGGAGAAAACACCAGATGAAATCTAGCATGATCCTCCCCGCGACCGCCGGGGAAAAAATTCATATTAAAATTATAAACCCCCATTTTGTCATAGGCGGCCATGAGGTGGGTCAACCCCTGGGCGATGTGAGCGATATCGTCTTCGGTCAGCTCGAGGGTGGAGCAGACATCGTCAACAATCACGGCCACGTCGCCGGCCACCCCCAGGGGGGCGTACACGGTCAACCAGTTTGTGCGGCCGATTTTCCCAAGGAAACGCTTCCCTTTGGCTTTTTCAGTTTGCACCAGATCGTCCCAGTAATTGGTTCCGTTTTGTGACAGATAGTCTTTAGCACTGTTAAGTTCTTCGTTCAATAGATTGGGTGCATAGGCCGAGACGAATACCTGCAGATGGGGATGGATTAAAGAGCTGCCGGAAGCAGGCATATAATTCCAGTTAATCAGGTGATAGACGGACTCCGGATGATTAATTTCATCGACCCGCAGGAAAAAATTCATTGCCAGGCCAAAGGCGCCGGTGATGTGCTGGGCCGTTATGTCGGTCATGGGAATAAAATGCTGACTGCTGAATGTCGCACAGGCGCTCAGACTATCATAGGGGGCGATATTGGGAAACAGAACCCTGTCATCTAATACCATGCGCCCCTCGGGGACAAGCTCTTCGGGAAAACACGGGGTAACCTTCATCACTTTGTCCGGGCAAAATGGGCAATTTTTTTCGGTTCCGGCTGTTAGCCGGTCAAAATCCGGCTTTTCCCACTTTAAGGGCATAAAATGGCAGATGCGCGAAGTCCTTCCGGTGAGCGGATCTTTGCGGATCTCGCTGGGGATCGTTTTGGGCTGCATGTTGTTGCCGGGGTCCAGAATAACCGTTTCCCGTTCAATCGCCTCAAATTTCATACCGCCTCCTCTTTGTAAAATTAGTCGCAGGTATACACTATCGGTACAAGGTCAACAAGTCTTATGTTTCAAAAGTTATCGTATATGGTGTCAGGTGTCGGGTGTCAGGTGTCAGTTAAAAAATAATAGAAGTCAGATGAGAGAAGAAAGTCTGCACTTTGTCCTCTGCCTTCTGTATCTTCCTGACACCTGAACACTGACACCTGACACCTTTCCTGGAAGGAGATCAATAGAACAATTCTGTATAAACCAATGATTTCGGGAAGCGTTCGTCGATTAGCAGGGTGGCATCCCGAATCATCTCTTTGCGACCGCAAAGGTAAAAATCGTAGGCCCCGGGAGTTAAATGCTGTTCCAGATAGTCGGTCACCTTTCCGCGGAAAGCATCCGCAGGCAGTTCTTTTGTATCCGACAGGCAGGCAATATATTTTGCGGCGCTTTGCCGAAGCCGCGAAACGTAATACAGATCGTTGGGGGAGCGGGCGCCGTGCAAAACGGTAAAGCCGGATATGCCCGATCGCGCCATCGAGCAAAACGGCGCAATGCCGGTGCCGGTCGCTACAAACACCGCCGGCCGGGGCGTATGTTTGTATGTAAAATAACCGTGTGGGCCTTCAAGTGAAATAGCGGTTCCGATATCGGCGACGCTGAGAAGCGGGGACAATGTGCCGCCGGTCACCATGCGGATACAGAAAGAAAGTTCCGATTCCTGCGGTGCCGAGACAATGGAGTAATCTCTTTCGTTGCGGTCTAAATTCAGCCTGATGCGCTGACCCGGTTTGAAGGCAAACCCAAGCGGCAGGCTTAAAACAATCTCAAAGGTTTTTTTTGAAAGCCATTTTCGTCTCAGCAAGCTGGCGGTATACTTTTGGACGCGGATCTTCAAATTTGAAACTTGCCTTATGCATTCCAGAGTTTATCTGAAACACCTTGAATATGATTACAGTAACGGGCCAGCACGAACAGATAATCCGAAAGTCGATTCAAATATACCAACGATTTGCGGTACTGCTCGGCGGCTTTCCCCTCCGGCAGGTTATCCAACAGGGGGACCACTTTGCGTTCAGATCTGCGGCAAACCGTTCTGGCCACATGGGCCCATGAGGCTGTTGGATGTCCCTGCGGCAAAATAAAGCTTTTTAGCACGGGCAATACTTCATCGAGTCGATCAATGGCCTCCTCTAAGAAGGTAATCTGCTCAGTGGTTAGTTCTTCGAGGGATTCGATTAAAGCGGAATCCGGGTTGGTCGCCAGCCAGGCACTCAGCTGCATCAGTGTGGATTGAATCTGCCGCAATTCATCGGCCAGTTCGGGTGTATCGGATAAATGGGCAGCCAATGCGCCGATGATCGAATTGAGCTCATCGATATCTCCATAAGCATCGATTCTGGCATTGTCTTTTGGGATGCGCTCGCCACTAAATAAGCTGGTTTTGCCTTTATCCCCTGAACCGGTATAGATTTTCAAGTCTACCCCCCGATTGATACTTTGATTTAGAAATCAATTCCGCCCGATCCAAAATCCCGGAATTTCGCAAATCGCTTGTGGCCCGACGCATGACTTCTAAAACTTCAAGCGTTGCATGCGCTTCAAATTTGGCTCTATGTTTTTTTAGTTTTTCTTGTAGGCTCACGCGGTTTCTCCCTTCGAATCTAAGGCGGTGGTGTCATTCGATCTTCAAAGTAAAAAAGTATGTACTGCGCGATTTAAGTCAATAGATATAAAATAAAGGTTTCAGGTGTCAGGTTTCAGGTGTCGGGTTCAAAGCTTCTGGAATCAGAAGTCCGATGTCATCGGACAGAGAACCGCAGCCTTCGACGAGTCGTTCGACGCTGAGCTTATGACCGAAGGGCTCCCCTCGACCTGATCGTGGCCTGAGCCAGTCGAAGGTAGCCGAGTCGAATATCGAAAGGGAAGCAAACTTCATCATTCGAAATTCCTTGTTCTGGATTCGATATTAAAACGAAGAAAAATTTTCAAGATACGGATTCTTGGCTTCTAGATTATGGCAACCACAGAGGGTTGCCCTACTAAGTGCCGGGATGCTGGCAGGCTAGAAAATCTGGAAGCTCGCAGGTTGGCTTTTGGCGTCAATAGAGGGCTACTCCACTTCATTTATTGGCTGTCCTGTGTTTTCTTTTATCTATTGATCGATCCCTGACACCTGACACCCGAAACCTGAAACCTTTCCTATGACACCAGTATCTTCCGCATGGTGTCACCATCGATATTGCCGCCACTGAGAATCACACCCACGCGGCCCTGAGGCCTTATTACACCGCTTAGCAGGGCGGCCAAGCCCAGGGCGCCCGAAGGTTCAACCACCAGCTTCATGCGGTAAAATAAAAATTTAACCGCTTCGATAATGGCCGTCTCCGACACGGTTTTCATATCGTCCACATATCTGAGAACCAAAGGAAAAGTCACGTGTTTACCCAGTGAAGGCGTTCGGGTTCCATCGGCAATCGTCGGTGGATTATGAACGGTGTGCAGTGTACCGCTATGAAACGATCGGGTGGCGTCGTCTGCCAATTCCGGCTCGACGCCCATCACCCGGCAGGCGGGATTCACTCCTTTGGCCGCAATGGCAGAACCACTTAACAGGCCGCCCCCGCCGCAGGGAACCAGCAGTAGATCCAGGGAGTTAATTTCTTCAAAAAGCTCCAGCGCTGCCGTGCCCTGGCCGGCGACGATATCCACATGATCATAGGGCGGTATTAAAATATACCCACGTTTTTTTTCGAGTTCCTCAGAAATTTTTTCACGCGTGTTTTCCTGCGGGCTGTATTCCACGATGCTGGCCCCATATGCTTCGGTGGCCGCCCGCTTGGTGGCCGGAGCATCATCGGGCATAACAATTGTTGTTTGAATACCCAGAAGCTGCCCGACCAGGGCGATGGCCTGGGCATGATTGCCTGAAGAATGGGTTATCACACCCCGTTTGCTATCTGTATCGGAAAGCCGGGACAGGGCATTGTAAGCGCCTCTGAACTTAAAGGCACCCACACGTTGAAAATTTTCACATTTAAGAAAGACTTCCGCTCCAACGATTTGATTGAGGGTTCGCGAGCTCATAATAGGTGTGATATGGGCATGGCCGCGCAACCGCTTGCTTGCTGCCTTTATAGATTCAAACATATTGTCTGTATTATGAAGCATCATTAAGGTCCGGTTTTATTGGTTGAATTGGTTTGATTGGTTTTATTAGTTCAATTGGTCCGATTTAAACCGACCAATTCAACCAATGAAACAAATAAAACGAATCCAACAAAACATCGTACCCTGCGTGCCCTCCGTAGCCTTTAAGGCGAAGGGGGGAACCATTGAAACAGGAAGCTGACACCTGACACCTTGAGCGCGGACAATAGCAGTTTTAAGTATATTTTACCAGTCGGATGGGGGCAAAACCTTCCACGGGTAGCTGTCTCTGCTAACCCGGGCCCAGAAGAGATTCCCTGAATTGCGCCAAGGATCCAGCACAATTCCTTTGCAGAAATCCTGTCCTTTGGCGCTTATCACAACGCAGTTGTGTTCGCGCAGCTCACTGCCGCGATGCGCCACCCCCCAATAGAGCTGAAGACTTTTTAAATCCAGCGCCTGCAGCCGTTTCATTAAGTCTTCCGTCCAGTGATAACACAACCCGCGGTCCTTTATGCCCAGTGCTACCAGAAGGTTGTGGGCAACCGCCGGTCGAACAAGTTGATATTCTTCAGCCAGTATCGCCGATTCCCGGACGGCTGTGTCAGCCACCCGAATCGCTTCTGGTCCGGCGACCGTGGCGTCTAAAGCCAGCAGAGCGTGTTCGAGTTGTTTGACCTTTTGGCGGTAGATTTGGTCTTGTTCCTGGATATCTGTTGTTGTGGCGTTTGGCGGACCTTTGTCCGGATAATAAACTTTTGCTTTGGCGCAGCCGAAAACGACAGCGAACAAGCAAAGCGTGCTGATATGTTTTAATCTGGATTTCAGTCTCAAATTCGGATTCCTAAATCTGCAAGTTGCTTTATGATGACGGGTTCCCATCCGCGGTTTGCGGTTGGATTGGCCGGGCTGGGATGGGTAATCATGCCGATTTTCACCTTATGATCAATTAAGGCTGCCCGGGCGCGGTTTTCGGCAAACTTGCCGATGCCGACCACATAGCGTGGTTTCAGGCTCTCGACCGTTCTTCGGAGGGCACGATCGCATACCGCCTGCAGCGGGTTGCGTTCGGCTACGCGGATTTGATCCGGTGTACGGTTTCGACCGCTGTTTTCAATGAAAAGCAGCGGACAATAGTTGGCTACAAAGAAACGGCTGAAAAATTGTTTGGGCGTTTGAAATGTTTTTTTTGCCCACCCCCAAAGTCGCCTGCCGCTGACCTCTCTTTTGGTGCATGCGAATCCGGACACCGGTCTTTTGGGGTGCATGTCGACGGGGGCGCCGACTGGGGCGTTAATTTTCATCCAGTCTCTGACCGCGCTGATTTCGCCAAAAGGAACGCCGGTCTGGGCCATGCCCCAGGGCCCCGGATTCATTCCCAGGAAAACGACCTCTTTGGGCGAGGACGCAAACTTTGCGTGGTATTGCCGATAAGATTCGCGCGCGTACTCAAGCGGGTTATAAACATGGGTGACGGGCGGACCGAATTTTAGAGGACGCAGTCCGTCATTCAACTCACTAATGGTGGATTCAAATCGATCCATATCAGGATTTTTACGGCGCACGGCCTCCGTCCTTGCTTTTAAGAATAGCGTTGATGGTAATCTTCTGCCTGAATCGGCAAGCGATGGTTATGATCTTAGAATTTTATGGCTAAGACTTCAAGACGGTATTGTAGGTCAGACGTTATTTTTACGTTTTTGGCGGCAGCCCTCGTCGGTTAAACAATAGGACGGTTGGCTATCGGGACCGCAAAAAAAAGATCCTTCCATTCGTTCAAGGAGACCTTCGGTGACCAGAGCTTCCAAGTCTTTTCTTTTTCCTAAATGATTTCCCGGATAATAGACCCCCCTTTTCATTTTAACTAAAATCTCTTGATTCATCTGCTTCCTCTTGGATGTTCTAACCCTGGTTTTTCAGGATCTATTTACCTAAAATGAGCGTTTCAAATTTTAAAAAAGAAGTTTTAGTTTTTAAGGAATTCTATCGTTTTTGATTTTTAAAATTTGAAACCCTTTGGGCTTCGCTTTCAGCTACGACCCAACAGGTCGGGATTGCCGATCTTACCGCATCTACCGCGTCAGATGCCTTCCCGCATAGTTAACTATAGCGGAACAACATCTTCCTTGTAGCTACGGCAACCTCGACAATCGCTCAATTTAGGTGATATATGTAAATAGGGTCATTATGTAAATTGCTTTCGGCCCGCAAGATCTTGCAGGGGATATGCCCGGGCAGCGGGAAGTTACTGGAGACGACGATCGCCCCCGGTTTTAGTCCGGATTGAAGTTTGGCAGCCAATTTTTTCATCACATCCGGGTAAAGATAACAAAATACCACGTCTGCACCGGTTAGATCTGCTTCCCAAAAATTCGCGCGTCTAATTTTAATTTTGTTCGACCCGCAAGAGCATAATCGGGCCTTTAGGTAGGCCAGCGGGTTGATCTCATACCCGATGGTGCGAATCCCATACCGTTTATGTGCTTCTCGAAGCACGCGTCCGTCGCCGCATCCGAGATCGACCAGCGTTTGGCCGGCTTTCATGGGTACTGCATTTATAAAGGCGGCAATTTTTTTTCGAGAAGTTGAAACGTAAAGTGCGCCCTGGGTAATCGGCAGAACCAGGGCAATGCTAAGGACATATATGATTTTCAGGCCAAACAGGCCCCCGGCCAAAATAATAAATATCCAGATCCAAGAGGCCATGTCTTCGCCATGCGTGCAGAATGCAGGTTAAAAAGAATGGACAACAACCGTATCTCAATCATATCCCTCAGGGAGTGTCAAGTCATTATCTAGAAGTTGTTTCAAAACCCCATCTAAGGCTCAATGGCTGCGTTGTTCCGCGAATTGAAATGCTCACGTACTCGCGTGTACGCTCCGCTTTCAACTCGCGGAACGCCTTGCCCTTGAACCTGATCTGGGATTTTGAACCAACTTCAAGTCAATTTTTTAGCCGTATCCTTCTAAATCAATGCTTCACAGGCATTGGCTTTTCTGTATTAGCTGTATTTTCAGAGATTTTTCAACATGCAGGCCATTCCCGGCGAGCCGATTTCAGCTGCAAAATCCGGATGGCTTTTTTCTGCTAAAATTTTTCGGTGTCTTTAAAAAAATCGCTGATAAAAGATTCGGATGACATTGATATTCTCCGTTTGATTACAGATGGTATTTCAATATGTAGTAATTAACCGGCTCGGGTACCATTCGGAACCGGTCTTTCAGGAACTGCCAGAACCGGTGTAATGTCGTCGGCATAACCGAGATCAAATAACATGCCCTCGGACACTTCCCCCATCATTTCCCTGGGTTCAAGATTGACTACAAATAATGCTTGCCGGCCGATAATCTCTCCCGGATCCACACGTTCCGTTTTGATGCCGGCCAAAATATTGCGCTGATGATCACCAAAATTGACGCGTAGCTTAACCAATTTATCGGCACCTTTAAGATTTTCAATTTCTTCGATCGTTCCCACGCGAATATCGATCTTCTCAAATTCTTTAAAAGAAATTGTGGGCTTAACAG
>JASFIU010000071.1:0-13392 GCA_050122495.1 Desulfobacterales bacterium
TTATTGGGATATCATCTATTAATGTGTAATTTTGCATTTATCCAAATATAATAATGATATCTATAATTTTCGGAATGCCGGATTCCAAAAACCGTTTCAATGTGTCTGAAGCTTTGATATTCTCGAAATGATATTACCCCTAAATTTAGAGAAAAGGGAATTGAAATGAGAGGAAAGTACATATTCATCATATTTTTGGCTATCACGTTATTATTCAGCAGTTGTAGTGCAAGAAGAGATAATAATATTTTTGATGCCATAAAAGATGGAAATATCGGTGATGTGAAATCTATTACCAAAAATAATAGATCGAGCCTTAAAGAGACAGACAGTAATTTAAATTCGGCTCTTCATATTGCAGTGGAAAATCAAAATCCAGATATTGTAAATTACCTCTTAGACCAGGGAGCCGATGTCAATCACAAGAATCTTTGGGGCGAAAACCCAATCTATTCTTCGATAAGAATGAATAATATCGAGATAATTAAAATTCTTATTAAGAATGGCGGTAACGTTAATGCGAAAAATAATCATGGGGAGAGCCCACTTCATATAGCTGTAAGCATAGGAAATATAGAAGTTATAGACTATCTAATAGCCAAAGGTGCCGATCCAAATGCAAAAGATAGCGTTAAATCCACTCCATTGCGAGATGCAGTTGCAAGAGGAAAATTAGATGTAGTAAAATATTTGATTTCAAAAGGGGCTGATCCCAATATTATCAGTTGGAATGGCGATACATTGCTGCATAGTGCGGTTAGTAGCGGTAATTTAGAAACCGTCAAGTTCTTAGTATCAAGAGGGTTTGATATAGATGCTAAGAATGATTTTGGAAAAACAGCATTGGACTTATCTCTGAACCTGCAAAAAAAAGACATTATTTATTACTTAATTTCACAGAAACAACTTGCACTAGATAGGCAAAAAAGCAAGAAAGGCTCTGAAAAAGATAAACTAATGGGTTCGAAGTCGACATCTAATAATGTCGAATCAAAAGAACCTGATCCACCTAATTTAAGCTACAATATTGATTATGGACCATACTTTGCACTAGTTATTGGTAACAATAATTATAAACATCTTCCCCAATTAAAAACAGCTCAAAACGATGCTAAGGAAGTTGCTGAAATACTGCAAGACCAATATGGTTTTAAAGTTAGTTTGATTATGGATGCCAAACGGTCTGATATCTTGCTCGCCTTAAACAATTTGAGATGGAATCTGACCCATCACGACAATCTACTCATTTACTATGCCGGCCATGGATGGCTGGATAAGGAGGCTGATGAGGGCTATTGGTTGCCTGTCGATGCTCAGAAGAATAATATGATAGCTTGGGTCTCCAATTCATCTATCACTGCCAGTCTAAGGGCTTTGAAAGCCAAGCATGTGCTCATTGTAGCCGACAGTTGCTATTCTGGGAAATTGGCCAGAGGGGTTCATATCGTCGACAAAACACCAGGATACCTTTCCCGACTCTCCCGGAAAAGGGCCCGTTGTGTAATATCTTCCGGTGGTTTGGAACCAGTGGCCGACAGTGGCGGAGATGGGTTGCATTCCGTATTTGCTACTGCTTTTTTAAATGCCCTCAAAGAAAACAATGACATCTTGGACGGCGCAGACCTCTTCAACAAATTGCGCCGCCCTGTGATGCTCAACTCCGATCAAACGCCAGAATATTCTGATATCCGCAAAGCCGGTCATGAAGGTGGTGAGTTTCTTTTTATTAGGAAAAAATGAATATTGAAGATTTCGATACCTGATATTAAATTAAACAAACTTTTTGCAACGCTCAAACCTTTAATATCTCCAGCATATCGGTACTTTTGAATCGCCAAAATTCTTGTGATACCCATTTCATATCTGCAAAATTGCCAAAATGAATGTATTCTCATCTGTAATATCTTCTTAAAAGACCAACCACAATATGCTGTGCCAGGCCCATGAATTACCTGATCCCAAGGAGATAAAATGGTAATTACTGTCAAGTCATTCTTCCAAAGTTTTAGTAAAATCCCAGAAGGTAAATTTTCTCCAGAGTATTATACTCCTCGATTACTCCGCGCCATGGTTTTCGGAAATTATGCACATTCACTCGGTATAATAACTCATGGTCTATTTATTGTAATTTTTGCTTTGCTGGGAGTTCGGGCATTAGCCCTTTTTAACATTTTTAGCGTAATTCTATGGTCTGCTGGCCTAATTCTTCACAGGAGAGGATATATCACGCAGGGTTACCTCCTCATCACTGTTGAAAATATTGCCCATGCTGCTGTATGCATCCTTGTTATTGGCTGGGATGCTGGATTTCAATACATTGTTTTAGTCCAGCCTGTGTGTGTCTTTGTTTTACATTGGAGCTCGGACAGAAAGGTTATAGTAGCATCGATATACTGCTTCGCTTATATTGCAATGAATTATTATGCCAATGTATCAGTTCCTATTATAGAACTGAGCCAGATTTACATAGCCGTTTTAAATTACGGCAATATTATTGTCATCTGCTTAATTTTGACTTCTTTAGGATATATATATACTCGTTCAGCCATCACTGCAGAAGAAAAACTTGAGCAAGAGCACCAAAAGACCAACGCTGCTCTTATCCAACGTAACCAGGCTCTAAAGCTTCTTAACCAGGAGCTTGCTGATGCGGCCGACTATGTGAGAACCATTTTGCCCGAGCCGATTACAGAAGGCCCCATTCGAACTGACTGGCGGTTTATTCCGTCAACATCTTTGGGAGGGGATGCATTTGGTTACCACATGGTGGATGAGAATCATTTTGCCATATACTTGATTGATGTCAGTGGTCACGGGGTAGGGGCCGCTTTACTTTCGGTCTCGGTGATGAATGTGCTGCGTTCTCAGTCATTGCCCAATACGGATTTCAAAGATCCCGAACAAGTATTAAAGGCACTGAACATTGCCTTTCCAGGAGAAGAGAATAACGATATGTTCTTTACCATATGGTATGGTGTCTATAAAAAGAGCACCCGCGTGCTAACGTATGCAAGTGGTGGCCATCCTCCAGCCATTTTATTCGACCAGACGCCGGATGGCGATTATCACGCTACACAGCTTCGGACCCCAAATTATATTATTGGTGGCATGTCAGATGGAGTATATCAGAAAAAAGATTGCCTGATTGGTGAACGAAATACCTTATATATTTTTTCAGATGGGGTGTATGAAGTTAAAAAATCAGATGGATCTATGTGGCGATTTGATGAATTTGCGGATTTTATGAACAATGTTAAGACAGGTGGTCAGTCAATTTTAGATCGTTTATATAATTATGCAAAAAGCTTAGGCAACTCAGATACTTTCGAGGATGACTTTACTATAGTCGAAGTTTCTTTCAGATAAAATGATGGACCGAAACCACATTTGACACTATTCCAGCATAAACAAAATCAGGGTTTAAGATTCTGGTTAATTGCAGCAAATATTCATTTTTTCCTAATCTGGTTTTCGAAATAGTCGTCGAAGTAATCTATATAAGCCTTAACAACCGCTTGAACGGCGTCATCTGCTGAACCACCAAATAAGCTCATACTCAGTTCGCCGTCGAAGTTAAGCTTCAATATCTGCTCGTTTGTAGTTTTGTCTGTAAAGGTAGACTGAATCGTCGCTTTCGAATCGATAATTTTCAGCATTGCCAGCTTCATATAACGTATTACCCCGGATCAGCGCATTTTTTTTCAATGGTTTACATCTAAAAGGATCTAAAGTATAATAAATATAAAAAATTCAGCTATTTCCTACAAGTGGTACCAAAGCTGGGCCAGATCACCCGGGATGCATCATGAACTTGAAACCCAATACGGCACTCTCTGAGCAAACATCAAAAGTTTGTTCAATGCCTGAGCGATTAGAGAACGATATCAAAATCGCAAAGCAAAAGGCCCAAAAATTGAAGGTTGCCTTTGTCGATCCGCTTCAGGCAGCCATCGAACCGTCTGCGCTCAGCCTGCTAGCTCCGGAAATGGCTATACGGCGTCGTGCATTGCCCATCCGCGTGGTTGATAATTTTCTGCTGGTAGCAATGATGGCACCGGAAGAGCCGGTCGCAATTAAAAGCCTGGAATTGCTAACCGGGTTCAAAGTTCGTCCTGCAGTTGCCCCCCAAACCTCGCTCGCTATCGCACTGAAAAGGTATTATGGAAATAGAGATGGTGGAGAGCAAGGTGCCAAGAACCGCCAGCCTAAGACAACCCCAAAGACTGCCGCCAAGCCCACCAAAGGGGACAGAAAAGGACCATGCACGATCTCTGTGATTTCAAACAAGGGGGGTGTCGGTAAAACTCACCTTTCCATCAACATGGCCTACAGCCTGGCGAAAAAAGGCGCCAGGGTTCTGCTCATCGATGCTGACCTGGGCAATGCGGATGTCTCAAACAAGCTGGGGATATTTCCAAAGTGCCACCTGTTGGATTTCCTGGAAAATAAAAAAAAGATGGATGAACTTCTTTTCCGCACTAAATATGGCTTTGATCTTATCGCCAGTTCGTATGGAGAATTTAAACTGGCGAACCTGTACTATGCCCAGAAGATAAAATTTATCAACCATTTTAGAAAAATAAGTCAGCAATACGAATTTGCCATTTTCGACCTGGGAGCCGGCATATCCCGTATGGTGATGGATTTTTCCCTTGCCGCCGATCACCCGATTATTGTGACCACGCCCCAGGACTTCATCAGTGGCTATGCCTGCACAAAAGCTGGATTTTCCCGATTTAAAGAGATCGAAGAGAGATTGGAAGAAAAGCACACAGATTATCAACCTCAGTGGGTCTTTGCACCGCTGCTGGTGATCAATCAGGTAAGTAATCTTCGCCAGGGATTCAAGCTTTTTAATACCCTCATAAAAGCAGCTGATGAAAAGATCAATTCTCACGAAGGCAAATTTAGCATCAAACCTGAATATCTGGGGGCCATCCCCTATGAAAGAGCCTCACTGCGCGCGGCAGAGGCGAAAAAAAAGCCCCTGCTTCTCGCCGCTCCACGCGTAAAGGCAGCCCAGAGCATACAGCATATGTCCGCACGATTTTTTTATCCTGAGGCGACCTATGATCCAAAGGTCAAATTCAAACAACCGCTAGCACGTTTTGCAGCCATTCTCTCCCAAAAGAACTAGCACTTTTGGGATGGCCGGAAAGAGAGGAAGAAGCATATGAAAAGTTCAGACAGGGATATTCAAATGTTGGGACCGCAGGTGGTCCTGGAAGGAAACCTTGTATTCGAAGGTACATTGTATATGAACGGCCATGTTAAAGGCTCCATTGAAAGCCGAACCGGCGCGATCGTTGTCGGCGAAGAAGCGGTGATCCATGCCGACGTTTTTGTCCAAAGCGCCACGATTAATGGTGAAGTAAAAGGAACGGTGCATGCCACGGAGCGCATTGAACTTCACCCCCCGGCGCGCGTGTATGGCGACCTCACTGCTCCCGCCGTAACAGTTGATGCAGGGGTCATTATTGAAGGTAACTGTTCGATAAGGCCCCAAGAAAATGCCGCTTCTCAAACAGACCGGATGCCGGCAACAAACGCCGAGAAAAAGGAACAACCGGTGAAATCCCCGCAGAAGCCAGAGGTACAAATCGGCTCCGCTAAAAATAAAGAATCTGCCGAGCCTCCAGGGGTGAACAAGTAAAGTAGGGTTTACGTTAAGAACTAGGGGCCTCATCTTGATCAGTGACTAAATGTAAAATAGTTAATCACTATTCAAGATTTGGCCCCATTTATTTTCCTGCCGCCCCGCAGCGCGGACCGCGAAGACGGGCGTGCCACGGTGACCTGTCCGGCGAAGCTTTAGCGAAGACGGAAGCTCGCCAGAGCGAAGACGGGAACCTTTGCCTGCCCTCCGAAGCCTGAAAGGCGAAGGGGGGAACCCTGAACCGTTGAACCTTTCTATTTTTTCTCTGATATATACATCGTAATTACAGCGCGAAAAACCTCTGCTTCACTGGTGTCCGTGACATGAACGGTCATTGGGAGTTCCTGAGGTTTGTCTAAACCCTCGGTTGAAATTTTACAAACGGCTTTAAGATCTGTCCTGGCGATCTTGAGATATTCAACTGTCATGCCTTTTGGTATCCACCGCATGCCAGGCGGCAATGTCACTTCCAGCATGGTTCCTGCACAAAGTTCGCTGATGTTGCACATGGCAATCGCATGAATAGATTTGATATGATTATGGACAGCCCTTCGATTTTTCATCGTAATTTCACAGTACCCGGGTTTTAGCTCTCCAAAAAGAGGCTTGATGGTCCCGAAGTACGGTGCTTTCAGGCAAACTAGTTTTGAGAAGATACGCTTTCCGGCTGGAAGTTTTACGCATTTGCTGTAAATATTTATTAGGTTGCTCATAGCCGTCCTCCAACTATGGATAGAGCAGTTTGCAGCTTAAATCCTGAATATTCACTTACCTTTGTCCATTTCTCTCTTTTTCAACCACTCCGGGAGCCTTCCTGCTTCCAGTAAAATATTATACAGATTTGGCACGCTATCCCATTGCCGCATACAGAGGTTGTAGTCTTCCTTTGATATTTGACCGAAATTTTTAAATCCGAAAATAAACATGCCCTTTTCAATTGCCATTAAATGTCTCATTTTATCACATGGAAATTCATCACAGAGGGCACAGCTTTCCAAACCTTTTTCAATGGCACAAGATCTTGCTTTACACTCTTTATCCGGATGCGGCCCTTCATTCTTGCAACCAACACAATAAACATTTTCTGCGGTATATTTTTCATGTCCTAAATATTTACGCCAGGCATCAACCAATTTTTGTCGAACGGCAATGTCTTCTGAACGGGCTGCGCATAAATGACAATTATAACCGCAATAACCTATTAATTTGTCGCCTTCTTCTACCATATTCCTTGCTCCTTTTTAACGAAGAGATCAATCTGGAGTCATACCGAACCATGCACAGGCATAGCCTCCGCCATACAAAGCTCCGATAGCTTTCCATGGATAACTGCTCCATTTGCCTTTGCTGAGGATCACATCGTTGTGAAGGGGGCTGTTTTTCCAGCTGTTCAATGCGCCTTGTGCCGTAGAGGAACCATAGTGTGCAATTTCATAGCCATTTCCCTGATAGCCGGTAATCTCTTTAGGCTTGTCCCACATGCAATGAGGTTTTGAATGATCGTCAGGGTAACAACAACCTATCCAGTTGCCTACGCCGTATTTCCCCTGCCAATTCCCGTTATCGGACCAACTATGGAGGTTTCCGTTCGCATTGCAAAGTTTCTCTGGATGGTACGTTGAGAGGTCTCGGATATGGGCCATTGCAACAGCTGAAAGCTTGCTTGATAGCTTGATTTCCGGTTCACCATTCTTTTTTCTGTAGTCATTAATTTCTTTAGGGAGTTCAGTGACCCAATTGACAAATTGTTCGACATGTTCTTTTGTACAGCTCAAAAACATCGGTGAGCTTAAGGCTACTCCGAAAGCGCCAATTCCGGCGATCTTTATAAATTGTCTCCTGGACACATCCCTCTCACCAACAAGCTCGGGAAAACCAAAAAATAATGTCCTTTTAGAGTCTGTTTTTTTCATAGAGCGCCCCCCTCTTTTATTGTTAAAAATTATAATTTTATGCACACCCCCAAAATTCCTTGCCGCCGCGCCGAGGTCTTGGCGAATATGGAAACCTTTGCCTGCCCTCCGGAGCCTGAAATGCGAAGGGGGTAACCCTGAACCCTAAACCTGGAACCTTCTAACATACAAAATCATAAGGATGAAAAGGCTTCTCAGATTTAAAAATCCAGACCGCTTCCCCGAGATGCCATTTCCAGGCGGCTAATGCTGCTGAACAGGCGGCTACATAGTGGTCTGACACAGAACCCGACAGATCAATCCCATTAAAGCCTTGATTGGCCAGCCATTGAAGTAAAGTTTGTTTTGCCCTGGTGCTGGTTTTCACCTTCCTTATGGACTCAACCGGAGCGCCGCGCAGTGCCATAGCCCCGGAAGGATGAACTTCAACAATTTTTATTTTTCTATTTGGATAACTTTCTAAAAACCGGGCCACGGATACTCCCCGAAGTGTGAGATAAGCCATTTTAGTTAAAGTAGGGGGCATCACGGAACCGGGAGGCATCCCTTTTGCCATAATGTGTTTCCGTAACTCTCTGTCAGATTTCCGATCCCCGCCACCGGGATTGTAGGATAATGGCGCATCAATGCCCACTATAACCTCAACATTGGCGGTGTTCTCGATAATTGCATCATATATAGACAGATCTGTCGCGCCTTCAACGGCTGTTGTCATCTGAAGAGAATTATCTCTGGCCTCAAAAGAAACAAGCGCAGATTCTTTGGTATTGCTCGGACCCGACAGGTCTATTCCGAAAATGTTCATTTGCATTGTGATATCATCATAAAAAACCCCACCTCTCATTTTGAGAAGTGGGGTTTCTGAATTCCAATCCTGTGTTTAACCCTGCTTGCCCTCCGCAGCCAAAGGGCGAAGGAGGGAACCTTAAACCCTGCTTGTGGGGTCGTAGCGCGCAGCGCGAAGCCCCAAACCTTTCTTTTATCATGGCTACCTCTCAGTCGGAGTTAGCGCATTTCAATAGTTATCATATTTTTATCATACCGGCCATTTGGGAGTCAGTTTTGGGAAAATAAATATAAATTTATGAGGTCGTCCCCTGTGCCCATTACCCCTTTCCTTTACAACTAGTCATTCATTATTTAATATCCAAGAATTGGCTCTAAATCAATATATGAAAGTTGCAAATGAAAGAATATTTGTTGTTATAGTTCAGCCAGTTCTTTCTCATATTTCTCTACCCAGCCTTCCGCACCGCACGCTTTTAAAATTTCTGCAGCCTTTTTGAAATTTTCTTTTGCCTTTGAATGATCGTCTTTTCTTTTATAAAATTCAGCGTATAGGGCATAATCTCTTCCTAAATACCACCTCATGCCGCTTTCCTCGGCGATTTTTATAGCCTTCTTGATCCAATCCTCAGCATCCGCCATGTGCGCCTCGCCAATGTTTAGAAGAATCTCTCCGATGTATCTTGCCATCCAGACTTGGAAGGCCTTGAATTTGTTTCTGTGGTAATATTGAATTAGCTTGGTCAACTGAACGTCTCGATCTCCTTCCAGCACCCGGGCTCTCGCTACAGCGACCTCAAAAATGTCCATTAAGGAAGGTAACATCTTGGATGGTTGCAAAATCGAAAGCCCTCTTTGATAATAATGTTTTGCTTTTCCAAACTTACCCGCATCAAAATAACTATCGCCTAATGATATCGCGCCTAGCGGTCCATAGACGAGATGTCCTGTTTTTTCACAAAAATCTAGCCCTGTTAGCAGATTCGTTTCTACTCCTTCTTTAAGTCCTTTATAGTAGCAGGACGTACCAAAAGCAGCAAAGGCCATTCCTTCCACATACATGGTACCGATTTCCTTTGCCTTTTGTAATGTTTCTTTGCTTTTTCGATGAGCGTTATCGATTTTTCCCTGGTAAATATAGCGCAGACTTTCGAGGCCTTCGGCAAATGTCACCCCAATCAAATCGTTTACTGCATTGCTCAAATCAAGGGTTTTGTTGAGGTACTCTAAACTCTTTTCAAATTCGCAATTAAGGCTAAGGTGGCCGGCTAAGTAGAAATTGGATGCCCACAATGGCATGTACACGGATATGGGATCATCGGCATTTTTTGAAATCTTTGATACTTCGTCTAATTGTCGAAGTCCATTGGAATAATCCTCTTCAACCCAGAGATGATATAATCCAACTGCCAAATGAATCCCTGGCAGCCTCCTTTGATAATTTAGATCTAAGGCCAAATTAACGATAGGCGTGACAGCCTCTTTGGCCTTTACAAGATGACTTGAGTTAACATAGTAGGCTGCTAAAATGGTCCTGGCGTCGATAAGCTTTCTTTGCGTCACCTCTGTAGTTGCCGTTTTTTCGAGACAGAAAACCCGTTTCTTTGCATATTCAATCGCATCGATATTCGAGGCGGACCTTGCGGCTTTTTTGCCCGCTAGCTCTGAGTACCTGGCTCCTTTTTCATAATTCCCGCTTCGTATAAAATGCTCGGTGAGAACACCGCACATTTCATCGATAGTCTCTGCGGACAACTTCTCAATGGTCCGGCCGATCTTCTCATGAAGCTTTCGCTTTCTGTTTGTAAGAAGAGAATTATAGACCACCTCTCGTGTGAGAGCATGTTTGAAAACGTAGGTCGATTGAGGGTAAATGCCTCTCTCATAAATGAGTTCGGCGTCTTTTAAGGCAGATAAATGTGCAAGTAACTCTTGTTCAGAAAGGCTTGCCACCTGCTCGATTAACTCATGGCTAAACTCCCGCTCGACAACAGACCCGGCGCAAAGCACTGCTTTCGTCGCCTCAGGAAGTGAGTCAACGCGAGTCATAATCACATCCTGGATCGTTGAGGGAATGGTTACATCTCTAAAATTTTTCGCCAAAAAATATTTATTATCCTTTTCGTCAATGATCTTTAGATCTTTAAGCGAGCGGATAAATTCTTCAATGAAAAAGGGGACCCCTTCCGTCTTTTCCAGGATCATGTCTTCAAAATGTCTATCAAATTTATTTTTGCCCAAAAGATGAGACACCATCATCAGACTTTCCCGATTGGAAAGCCGATTCAAGTTCAACTGGCTGTGATAGGACCTACCTCCCCAGGTGTGCACATAATTTGGCCTGTAGGTGAAAATCAATACTACTTTTGCACCTGATATACTATCTAACAGGTCTTTTACACAATCTTCGGAACTTCTATCAATCCAGTGAAGATCTTCAAAGGCTATGATCAGAGGCCGGATTTCCGAACCCTTAAGGACGATTCGCTGCAATGCCCTTACGATACGCTCTTTCCTTGTTTCTGCACCCAACGGGATATTGTCAATACCGCTATCCTTCACCCCCAGGAGCTCTACAAGATATGGCAGTGTGGAAGCTTCATCGACTCCCAATATTTTCAAACTTTTTTTGACTTTTTCCTTGATCATAGAATCATTATCGATTTCTTCGATATTGAAATTTGATTTCAGGATGTCTATGAGTGGATGATAAGCTACGCCGCGGCTATAAGAAAGGCATCTTCCCTCCAAGAAGGTCAAATTCTCACTGGAAACAGCCTTTCTAAATTCATACAGGAGTCTGGATTTCCCTAACCCCGCTTCAGCTATGATCGAAAAGGCCTGGCCTTGCCCGGCCCTGGACCGCTCCAGGCCATCCATTAGAAGTTCAAGCTCCCGCTCTCTTCCAATGAACCGGGTTAGGCCTCGCTCAGCACTAACATCAAACCGGGTTCTTCTCGTGCTGGGGGCAATAACACGGTATGTTTTAACCGGTTCTCTTTTGCCTTTAACTTTTTTTTCTCCAAGCGCTTCAAACCTGAAGAGTCCCTCTGTTTGCTTAAAGGTCTCTTCGGTTACGTAAGTTGTTCCGGGTTCTGCCAGCTCTTCCATCCTGGAGGCCAGATTCACCGTATCTCCGACAGCTTTAAATTCTACCCGAAGATCGTTACCTAAGGTGCCCACGACAACAGGGCCTGCATGAATACCGATCCGCATTTTTAGTGATGATATGCTCCTCTTTTCCTTTTTAATTTCGTCATTGTACTTCACCATTTCTCGGTGAATTGAGTAGGCAGATCGAATCGCCCTTTGCGGTGCATCTTCTAACGCGATAGGTGCACCAAACAATGCCATTATACCGTCACCGGTCATTTCGTTGACTGTACCCTCAAAATCGTGGACGCCGTGAATCATGATTTCATAAACCTTATCCATTATTGCATAAGCTTCTTCCGGGCCGATCTGTTCGGAGAGGCTGGTGAATCCTTCCAGGTCACAGAACATAACGGTGACTTGTTTGCGTTCACCCTCGATCCTATTTTTTTGGGACAATATCTTCTCAGCCAAACCCTTGGGGAGATATCTTTGAATCTTTTCTAATTTTTCATCGATAGAGAGGTTTTTAGGAAGAGGCTCTGATGGAATGGTTAAATTGTGACCACATGACTTGCAAAACTTTCCTGCGCTCGGTGTAATTGCTTCGCACTGGGGACAATGAAATTCTATCGGCTTGCCACACTCAATGCAAAACTGGGCATCATCCGGATTCTCAAACTGACACTTCGGGCATTGCATTTTAGTGCCCTCCATTGACGTTTAGGCAGTTTGAATGATGTTTAGAAGAAGTATGGTTGTGAACTGTAAATATCGTAGATATAATTTTGTGTCAAATAAGAGAGTATACAATATATCGTGGTAGGACTTGAGATTTTCTTTTATGACAATCAAATCTTCTTTTTCGCAGAAAGAGCCTCCAGAGATTTGGCCATTCCGGCCGATATCATGCCGCCGTCGGCACCGATGGCGATGAAGGAAAAGCCAAAGCCTGTTACCAGATCCAGCCAATCAGCTTTGGGCAAAAGGATTCCGGCGGCCTTGCCATTTTCTTTTGCGGCGCGACCGACCGCTTTGAGCGCCTCGATAAATCGCTCGTCCTCGAATTGATTGGGTGTGTCCAAGCTTATGCTCAAGTCAAGGGGACCGACAAAAAGCACGTCGACGCCGTCTACTGCAGCGATGTCATTGAGATTATCCAGTGTCTTACCGGTTTCAATCTGCACGACGGTGAGCAGGCTGTCGTTGGCGGCAGCGTAGTATTCCTTGAAATTTGCAGCAAAACCGGCGGCTCTGGGGCTGCTGGCCACACCCCGCAGGCCTTCCGGGGTGTAACGCATAGAGGCCGCTGCGTATTCGGCCTCCTGGCGGGTTTGGACATAGGGTACGATAATTCCGGAGGCGCCTAAATCGAGGGCCCGTTTGAACCTCGGCATTTCGTTCCAGGCGATTCGCACCAACGGCGCAGCCGGCCAGGCTTCCACGGCCTGGATCTGGTGCAAAAGAGTCATAGAATCGCCGGGACCGTGTTCCTGATCGAAAAGGATCCAATCAAAACCGATTTGGGCCGCAATTTCGGCTGCAAGCGGGGAACCCAGGTTACACCAGGCTCCGGCCATGAATTCACCGCTGATGACTCTGTCCCTTATGAATTTCACCATCATCTCTCCTTCCATTTTTCCTCGGGAAATGAGCTACCTCTTGTACCTTATGCTCAAATGGCTGACCGCCTTGCCTAACGCCCTTCTGAGCTTCTTGCCCCTGCCCTCTTGGGAAAAATATTGCTCTATTACATCCTTTTTGAGTTCTGCGCTGCCCGACTTTCTATCTTTGAGAAGGGATACCCGATAGGAATTCTTTTTTTTGTTATGCTCCACCGCCACTACCTGGACGCTTTTATCTATCTTCTGAACCTCTCTTTGCAAAGTCTCTTCAATCAGTTGAATAGTCATTTCCGGCATTTTTTAAGTCCTTTTGTTAAAT
>JASFIU010000072.1:0-13388 GCA_050122495.1 Desulfobacterales bacterium
GATCTGCGGGTTAAGCTGGGCGCCCCGCCGGTACATGTGGCCCAATATGCCAAACGCTGGAAACGGTTCTACGGGTATCTTCGAAAAAACGTAATGCTGAATGCCGTCCATTACGCCGCCGAAAACGGATTCGAAGCTGTCGCCTGCGGACACACCCATTTTCCCGAAGAACAATTTATTAATGGAATCAAATATTTAAACACCGGCGCCTGGACCGAACGGCCGACATATTATATCCGCGTTACCGATAATGAAATCACGCTAAAACGGACAACGGATTTAACCGAGCTGTCAAAATCCCCGGCAACGGACACCGTCCCGTTGTCATCTGTCCAACACCAAAACCCCACCCCACCGATTTCCCATCACAACTAAACAATTGCAAAAACATTGGGTTTAGCCCGTTACCGGTTTGCCCGTAAAAAAAGATCAGACATTTTTCCGATTTCAACGGGCTCAACTGGCACAACCGGCAAACCTAATATCTTAAACACCCACTTTTTCCTTGATCCCCCAAGTACCATCAGTTATTGATGAACCTCTATTTAATCGTAACATGTGGGGGATAAACATGAGCGGCTTTAAGGAATATGACCAATTTGATGGTCTCGGGTTGGCGGAGCTGGTCAAGAAAAAGGAAATTTCAGCGGCTGAGATCTGCGAAGAAGCCATTGGTCGGATCGAACGCGTCAATCCCGCTTTGAATGCGGTCATAACACCCATGTATGATCTGGCCCGTGAGGCCGTTCAAAAAAACCTGCCCGATGGACCCTTTCGGGGTGTGCCGTTCCTGTTAAAAGATTTATTGGGGGATTTTGCCGGCGTTCCCCAGACAATGGGGTCAAAGGCGTTAAAAAATTATATCCCGGCACAGGACAGTGAAATCGTCAAGCGCTACAAAAAAGCGGGCCTCGTCATTTTGGGCAAAACCAACACCCCGGAATTCGGATTAAAAGGAATCACCGAACCTGAATTGCACGGGCCGACCCGCAACCCCTGGAATACGGAGCATACGCCGGGAGGATCAAGCGGAGGATCTGCTGCCGCTGTTGCCGGCGGTATGGTGCCAATGGCTTATGCAAATGATGGCGCCGGGTCTATTCGCATTCCGGCTGCATGCTGCGGCCTATTTGGCCTGAAAGTAACCAGGGGTCGCACACCCAATGGCCCGAACCACGGCAGGACCTGGCAGGGCGCTGTGGTCGAACATGTCATCAGTCGATCGGTGCGGGACAGCGCGGCCATACTCGATGCAACCCAGGGCCCAGATATCGGCGCCCCTTATATCCTTCCCCGGCCGCGCCGGCCCTATCTGGATGAAATACAGCAAAGTCCCGAATCCCTCACAATTGCATTTGATAAGCAATCACCCATTGATACGGAAGTACATCCGGAATGCATCCGGGCGGTGGAGCAAGCGGCCGGCCTGCTGGAAGAACTGGGCCACGAGGTCGAGGAAGCACGCCCGGATGTTGACGGTCAGGCTCTGGCCAAAGGCCTTATCATTCTGTACGCCGGTGAAGTTGCAGCGGTTATCGACGACCTGGTCCCGCTTCTGGGTCGCTCAGCAAAACCATCCGATGTGGAATCCATTACCTGGACCCTGGGTTTATTGGGCCGCACCTATTCTGCCGGTCAAATTGTCAAAGCCAAGCGGGAATGGGAATTGGCCGCCCGAATCATGGGCCGCTTTCACAAGCAATATGATATTTACCTGACGCCCACGCTGGCTTACCCGCCTGTCAGAATCGGCGAGCTGGATCCCAAACCGATCGAGCTTGCTTTACTAAAAGTCATCAATACGTTCGGATTCGGCCGCTTCCTATTGGCGACCGGTGCGATTGACAAGCTGGCAGTGGAAAACCTTTCGAAAACCCCTTTCACCTCCCTGGCAAATTTCACCGGTCAGCCGGCGATGTCGGTGCCGCTCCACTGGACCCCGGATGGGCTGCCCTGCGGCCTGCACTTTATGGGCCCTTATGGTGATGAAGCCACCTTGCTGCGGCTGGCAGCACAGCTCGAAAACGCACAGCCCTGGTTTGATAAGCGCCCCCCGGTATTTGCGTAATGCTTCCTAAGGCGTTCCGGACTCAATATTTTTTATCCAGCATCAAAAAGGTCGCCCCGACAGATTGCGCGCCTGAAGATTTAATTCCTAAAAAGCTGCAACATAGGCGGTGGTCTTGATGATTGGCGCCGTCTGACAGAAAATTTCTTTGACGACCGATTTATCCGCGGCGGAGTTGAAAACACAGATGACTATCGGGCCGGTAGGGGGGCAGGTGTTGGATCATTTCGAGGGGGCGAGATGTTTCTGGCTATATTGCAAAAATTCAATAAGCATCCACGGCTTTGGAACACCTCCAAGTCTTCTACCATTTATAAATAATGTGGGTGTACCTTTTACATCTGCATCATATGCAGCCTGAATGTCCTCTTTTACAGCCTTGAGACCACGACCGGAATCCAGGCAACTTTTGAATTCACCTAAATTCAGCCCTATTTTCGAAGCGGTATCCATCACCACCGAACGGGAAATACTCCCCTTGGTTTCAAAAGCAATATCATGATATTCCCAAAACCTGTTCTGCTCAAAGGCGCACGCGGCCCCTTCAGCCAGCAAACAGGCTCCCGGGTGCAAATCTGAGCGCATTCTCCAGTTACAGGATTTATCCAGCGGGTAGTGACGAAAAACAAAACGAACCGTATCATGGGTACTGGATCCTGCAAGCTTGATATACTTGGATGCCGTGGCGCAGAAAGGACACAGGAAATCACTGAATTCAACGACGGTAATATCGGCATCATCGGCGCCCCTAACAGGCCGATTTTTCGATTCAATCAAAATGGGTTTTTGCTGTGAAAAATTCTTTATGCTTTTTGCGAGCAGCTCACGATCATATTCTGTCAGTGATTTGGAAAGGAATTGAGAGCCTGCGATACCAATGCCCGCTGCGAGCAAAATACCCCCCAGCAGAAGTCCTTTGACAACATTTCGAAAATAAGGATCGATTCCTTCTGGATTTTCCATCCCGGGAAATATGGCTCGGAAGGAAATCCGGGGCTTGGGCTCCTGCAAAATCCGGATTAGAAGGACAACAATGATAATAAAATTAATGCCGTACGTTGCGACGCAAAGCCAACAGACGGCTTGGATCCGGTAAATCATCGTATAGGCAAGGTATAGATCAAAAGCCAAACCTAAAGCAGCGAGCCAAAAAGCCCAGCGCAGAAAGACCATGCCACAGTCCCGCCAAAAAATTAGGCCGCCAGCGCCCAGTAGCGCCAGCGTGCTGAAAAACACAGCTCCCCATATGGCCAGTGGGAGACCCATCATGATGCTGTATGGGCCGGTCGCCACCGAATGACATCCGAGCCCGTTATCGACGCCGCATAATGGCCCGCTCTTGATCTCGCCCATGAGCAGCTCAATATGAAAGGAATAAAGATATAAGCATAATCCCAGGCCAACTGCGCCCAGGATAACGACAAACCATCCATCCCGTATGATCCCGGGTTCTTTTTTTGCCACTTCGATTTTCTTTTTGACCTTAGACGATTTAGCCATCAGTTTTCTAGATTGAAAATTATTTGGCGGTGCTTACCTCTTCTATACCCTCCAGCAGCTGCTCCATATACCAGATTTGTTTGTCACCGGCGGTTTGACCGGCTTTAATAAAAGGTTTGCCGTCCTGGTAATTTAAAGGTCCTTTAAAGAGATTCACGTTTCCGGTTGATAGCTCGCGGATGAATTTATCCAAATGCGCCGCGGCAGACTCCGACAGTGCCGGTCCGGCAACGAAACCAACGGCGGTCTTTGAGGGATTGCTGATCTCTTTCCAGTCCGGTTTCAGCCAGATCCATTTGGGATTCCATTTACCGGACTTAGCGGCCTTGATAAAGCCTAAATAACCCGGCCCCCAGTTAAAAAAGGGCACCCCCAGGCAAACATCGGATAGGCCTTCACAGGCTTCGGCATTATCATACGGTATGGCCCAAACGGTTTTATCTTTTTCACGCATTTGTTTGGCGAGCACGGGGATTTCGGTGGCCACAATTCCGGAGATGACCACATCGTAATCGCTGTTGAAATAATCATTGGTCACCTGGGCGGGGTCCTTTTTTGTACCGGAAATATAAAACCAGAAGCCGATCCAGGTGACCTTAAATTTCAAGTCTTTCGGATCCTTTTTGAGCACGTGGGTCCAGGCATATCTGGCACCCAGATAACAGGAAGATGCCAATCGGCGGGACTGTTCGTCGTCAAACGGACCGATATAACCGATCTGGCCTGTTTTAGTGGTTAGAGCAGCAGCAAAGCCGGCCATCATTTTACCGTACTCCATACGTCCCATTAAATTACTGAGGTTCTTGGGCGCCTTTCCGGTGAGGACATCATCTCCGGATACTTGAACAAATCTGATTTTGGGATGCTTTAGCGCCGCTTCACGGATACCGTTTTGCATGTCAACCGAGTTGGCGATGATCAGTTTGGCGCCCTTTTCAACCATGTCATCCACCAGCTGGGTAATCGTTACGTCCGGTCGGTCGGTCGGGTTGGCCCGGTCAATGAAAATCATCTTAGTGCCGGGTACATTTGCCACTACATATTTTCCACCCTCGTAATGCGCCTGACTCAGGCCTTGATCGTTGTGGGGGCCCACCAGAAGTAATCCAAAAACAAAGGGTTTTGCCGCTGCATCCAGGTGGGTTGGAAGCATAACCGCCATCGACACCAGGAAACCGAGCGCTACAGAAACCCATCGTTTTTTTACACCCATTAAAACCCTCCTTCCAGACGAACGCATCAGCATTAGGACTTATGGGAAGTGGATTACAGCCTTGAAAATACATGGCATAGTATATAGAAAGGCGGTGCCGGGTCAAGAAGGAATCCGCGGATCAGACCGCAAGATTCGGCTGATCTAAACCCGTTCGCAGCCGGTAGTCACCCGTTTCATCGGTCTCTGCCGGAAATCAGAATTTGAATATCAGCGGGTTGATTTTTGCTTGACCCCATAATTCTTTGTCTTTATAGTGCAGTATTTAGTTCAATCGGAATAAGGGGGATTTATTTAGTTAATAATATATTAAAAAAAGGAGTAAAAGATGCGAATTACCAAAGTATTTATCGTCATTGGACTGTGTCTAGTTCTGGCTGCCGGTATGGGGTTTGCCGCAGATAAAAAGCTGAAGGCCGGCTTTATTTACGTGGGACCGGTGGGAGACTATGGATGGTCCCACGCCCATGATGTGGGCCGCAAGTTTGCCGAACAGAAACTCCCCTGGCTGGAAACTATCTATATCGAGTCGGTGCCTGAAGCAGACTCTGCCCGTATTATCGATCGCCTCATTCAGAGTGAAAAAGCCGATGTCGTTTTTACGACCAGTTTTGGCTACATGGATGACACGGTCAAGGCCGGCAGCCGATACCCGGATAAATTGTTTATGCACTGCTCGGGCTTTAAGCAGGCCCCGAATGTGGGAACGTATTTTGGCGATCTATACCAGACCTATTACCTCAACGGGTTGATGGCCGGGGCGCTGACCAAGAGTGATAAAATTGGCTACGTCGGCGCGTTTCCGATTCCGGAGGTGATCCGCCATATCAATGCCTTTGCCCTGGGGATCAAGGCAACCAATCCCAAAGCCAAAGTTCACGTGAAGTGGATCTTTGAATGGTACGGTCCGGACAAAGCCAGGGAAGCGGCCGAAGCCCTGATTGCCGAAGGTGTGGATAACCTGGCCTTTACCGAAGACACACCCGCTGTTATCGAGGTGGGCCAGGAGCATAGCGAGAAGGGCAAGCAGATTTACACATACGCCCATTACAGCCCCATGCAGCAATACGGCAAGGATTCGGTGGTGTCCGGACAGCTCATGGACTGGGGTGTCATGTATGTCAAAATTTTAAGCGATATTTATAACGGCACCTGGAAACCTGTGGACTACTGGTGGCTGGCTCGCGAAAAGGCAGCCATCCTGGGCGGTGACTTCGATAACATCATCAACCCCAAATTTGTGGGCGATTTAAAAGCGGCGATGGTGGAAACAAAAGATCTCGGCAAGATCTCGGTTCACGAACTCATCGTCAAACGTTACGACCAAATGAAAACCGGCGGTCCGGAGCTGTTCGATCCGTTCGTTGGACCGATCAACGACAATACCGGCAAGCTGCAGATCAAAGCGGGACAGAGAGCTTCCAAAGGCGACCTGCTGAGCATTATGTATTATGTCGATAATGTCGTCGGCAGTATTCCGAAATAATGTTACTTACCAGCTAAAACGGGGAGCTTGCATTTCTGCGGCTCCCCGTTTGTTTTTCTCTGGCCGGATCCAACCCCTAACAGCAACTTATCCGTAAATCAAATGGAAAAGATCAACAGCCTTGAAATGATAGATATTACAAAGTCATTTCAAGGTGTTATAGCAAATTCTGATATCAATATTTCCATCGGTAAAGGGGAAATCCTGGGCCTTCTGGGTGAAAACGGCGCCGGAAAAACCACTCTGATGAATATTTTATACGGCATTTATCAGCCGGATTCCGGGGCCATCCGCATCAATGGAAAAAAGATCCGCATTAAATCCCCGGTGGATTCCAGACATCACGGTATCGGCATGGTTCATCAGCATTTTATGCTGATCCAGAATCATTCCGTGGCAGAAAACATTGCCCTGGGCTATGAAATGTCTCCCCGGATGTTCCCGCAGCGCAAAATCAATGACAGCATTCTTTCCTTTTCTCAACGATTTAATTTTAATATCGATCCATCCAAAATGATCTGGCAGTTATCGGCCGGTGAACAGCAACGGGTCGAAATCATCAAAGCCCTAATCAACGGTGCGGATCTGCTTATCCTCGATGAACCGACGTCGGTGCTGACCTCCCAGGAGACACAGGACCTTTTTCAAAATCTCAGGGAAATGAAAACCCAGGGACATCTGATAATTCTGATCAGCCACAAACTGGACGAAATACTCGACCTTTGTGATCGAGTCACGGTGTTACAAAAGGGGCGCATCGTCGGTGAGGCGCAAACCGCAGATGTCGATAAAAAAAGTCTGGCGCGCATGATGATTGGTAGAGACATCATCTTTCAAATCGAAAAAGAGCCCATGGAGCGAAGCGACAGGGTTATTACGGTCGATAATATTGTTGTTCGAGACGATAAAGACCTGGAGGCCGTCAAAGGCATTTCTTTTGATATTTTTCGCAATGAAATTTTCGGCATTGCTGGGGTTTCCGGAAACGGTCAGCGGGAACTGGTGGAAGCCATTACGGGCCTGCGGGCGGTCGAATCCGGAAAGATCGCCATAAATGGCGACGACATCACCAACGAATCGGTGCGCTGCATTTATAACAGCGGAATCGCCCATGTGCCGGAAGAGCGCATCAAATTCGGAATTGCCCCCGGCCTGTGCGTGTACGACAATGCCATTTTAAAACAGCACCACAAGCAAAAGTATTCAAATAAGCTTTTCCTGGCCTACAGCAAAATCAAACAGCATGCCCAGCGCCTGATTTCCGATTTTAAGGTGCTGACGCCCTCGATTAACGTCCAGACCAAAAATCTGTCCGGCGGCAACATCCAGAAACTGATTCTGGGCCGGGAAATCAGCGAAGATCCAGCCCTGTTGGTGGCATCCCATCCGACATACGGGCTGGACGTCGGCGCGACCGAATATCTTCGCAAACAGCTCCTGAAGCGCCGGCGGGAAGGCGGCGCCGTTTTGCTCGTTTCAGAGGATCTGGAAGAAATTTTCGAACTTTGTGATCGTATCGCGGTGATGTTTCAGGGTGAATTCATGGGCATCTTAAACAGTGACGACCCGCGCTTAAATGATATTGGACTGATGATGGCCGGTTCATTGCGCCTTTAGTGCGCCGGTGTTGGAGTGCCAAGATGCTAAAATTGAAGGTTACCGACCGAATCGACATCCTGCCAAGGCATTCATTGCTGTCGCTTGTGTTTTCACTAGCCGCCGGACTGCTGGCCATCAGTGTGATTTTTTTATTCTCGGGTGTGAATCCGCTGTACGCCATTGCTAAGATTTTCAGCGGATCCTTCGGCAGTCTCTATGGGATCAAGGAAACCGTTACCAAGGCGATCCCCCTTATTTTAATCGGCGGCGGTCTGGCGGTGGCCTTTCGCGCTAAATTCTGGAATATCGGCGCCGAGAGCCAGTTGTTGATGGGAGCGATTTTCGGCACCTGGGTGGGACTGAACTGGGGGCCGCATCTGCCATGGCCGATTATCGTGCCGCTGATGTTTCTGGCGGGGTTTGTGGGCGGTGCCCTCTGGGGATTGATCCCGGCAATTTTGAAGATAAAATTTTCGATCAACGAAGTCATCTCAACCCTGATGCTGAACTACATCTGCAACGAATTTATGAAGCTTCTGATCGTCGGCCCCTGGCGCGGCAAAACGAAATTCGGATTCCCGTACACCGATGATCTGCCGCTTTCCGCCACCTTGTCGGTGCTTCCCGGCTCCCGGATTCATTATGCCACTTTAATCGTGGCCATTGTCACCGTCGTTTTACTGGGAATTGCGATCTATAAAACCCGTTTTGGCTATGAAGTCCGCGTCATTGGAGAAAATCCCGAGGCCGCCAGGTATTCGGGCATCGATTTTTTTAGAACAACCCTGATCATCATGGTCATCAGCGGCGGAATGGCCGGGCTGGCGGGTGTCGGCGAGGCCGCCGGCATCCATCATTATTTGAGCTATCCGGAATCCATATCCTCGGGGTACGGTTACACGGCGATTATCGTTGCCTGGCTGGCAAAACTAAACCCTGTCTATGTCATCCTGTCGGCGCTGTTCTTTGCCGGTATTCTGGTGGGGGGCGATGCCATTCAGATTTCACTGGGGTTGCCGGCGGCAACCGTACAGGTTTTTAACGGCACTCTACTTGTGTTTTTGATTATGGGAGAATTTTTCCTCAAAAACCAGGTCAGGCTTCAATGGGGTTTGAAAAGGAATTAAGCATTGGAAGACATTATCATCTCAGTAGCACAGCGCACATTGGTTGCCGGCACGCCCCTGCTTTTGGGTACCATTGGTGAAGTCATCTGCGAGCGGTCGGGAATCCTGAATCTGGGGGTCGAAGGCGTCATGTCCATCGGTGCCGTTACCGCTTTTATCGTAACTTTTGTCACCGGCAACCCGTGGCTCGGAATGGCGGCGGCCGTTATCGCGGCCTCTCTGATTTCGGTCATTCACGCGTTTGCCTCGATTACGCTGCAGGCCAGCCAGGTGGTATCGGGCCTGGCGCTGACCATGCTGGGCCTGGGCATATCGGGAATTGTGGGAAAACCCTATATCGGCAAGCCCCTTTCCATTAAGATGCAGAATTGGGCGATACCGGTTTTAGCGGATATTCCGATCCTGGGCCCGATATTATTTGACCACAGCCCCTTTTTTTATCTGGCAATCGGTCTGGCAGTCCTCGCCTGGTTTACACTGGAACATACTCGGATCGGAATTACCATCCGTTCAGCCGGCGAAAATCCCAGGGCAACTGAAACCCAGGGTATTAACGTCTACCGGATTCGGTACTGGTGTGTCATCATCGGCGGTGCGTTTTCAGGCCTGGCCGGGGCGCATCTGTCAACCTCCTACAGCAAATCATGGATCGAGGGAATGACCGCCGGCCGGGGATGGATCGTGATCGCGCTGACCATTTTTGCCTTGTGGAATCCGATGCGGGCCATGGTCGGGGCCTTTTTATTCGGCGGTATCTTTGTCGTTCAGTATCTGCTCCAGCCTTTAGGTATATCTCCCAATTTCCTGGCCATGCTGCCCTACATTTCCACTTTGCTGGTGCTTTTGATCGGTGCCTTGCGGGACAGCCGCAAGATGAACGCGCCTGCGATGCTGGCGGAACCTTACCGGCGAGGGGAGCGCTAACGAAGAAAGTATTGACTTTTTCAACAAACTGTGATGGATAGACCCATTCAATTTTTGATTGTGGATTTATCATTTCCATAGTAAATACAAGTACTTATCGCTGCGCCTGTTCACCTGCAGTTTTCTTCATGAATAGCGGACTTGATTGGGTTTTCCAAACTGGGTGCTTCGTAAGAAAATTTACGGTTGCACGGGGCCACGGTTCCGCGGTATTACTTGCAACGATGGGGGCACATCGCGCCCCTGTTTTTCTCGATTCGGGCTGGAAATTGTCTGTCACCCGCAGTGCGGGTGTTCGTTGGCTGAGCCAACAACGACGGAAACTCTACCAAGGAGGCATAATTTGATTGGTATTGATAACATAACCAACAATAACGGATGGGCCATGGCGGCGGTGGGCGCCTCGATAGTGTTTTTGGGCCTGGTGGTATTGTCTTTTGTTATTTCCCAGATTCACAAGCTTCTTAAGCTGTGGGAAGAAAGAGAAAAATATCTGGACCGATTCAAAAAAGAGGCCCCGTCGGTTGCAGAAGAAAAAGTTGATGCCCCGATTTATAAAGAAAGCCGTCTTCCGGCTGTGGGTGAGCTTGCCAATACCTACAGACCCCTGGTGGAAAAACTCCAGGAGCCTTTCGAACTTTCCAAGCTATTTGAAATTGCTAAAGAAATGGATATGCCTCATCCGCATCTGTCGATACAACGGTTGCAAGAAGCCGATATACTGGTTGCCCAAGGAGATGGCAAGTTTACCTGGGATAACTTAAAAGCAAATGAAGGCTTAGACAATGTTTGATCTATTTGCACAGTTTTTGTCAAATACCGGATATTTTTTAGCAGACTATCGCCATTACATTATGATTGTTGTGGGTTGCACGTTTCTCTACCTCGGAACAGCTAAGAAATACGAACCCCTGCTGCTGGTTCCCATCGGCTTTGGCATTTTAGTTGGCAATATTCCCTTTTTTAAAGGCTTTGGGATCGGCATTTATGAGCCCAACAGTGTGCTGCACTATCTCTACTTCGGCGTAAGGACCGGCGTCTACCCTTCGATCGTTTTTTTGGGCCTGGGCGCCATGACCGATTTTTCGTCCCTATTGGCCCAGCCGAAACTGATGCTATTGGGGGCGGCGGCCCAGATGGGCATATATTTCACTCTGCTGGGCGCTCTGTTTTTAGGATTTCTTCCCAAGGAAGCCGCTTCGATTGCGATCATCGGCGGGGCTGACGGCCCGACGTCCATATTTTTAACCGCAAAACTGGCCCCGCATCTCATCGGCCCCATTGCGATTGCAGCCTACTCTTACATGGCGCTGATACCCGTAATCCAGCCGCCCATCATGCTTTTGCTGACTTCCAAAAAAGAGCGGCTGATCAAAATGCCGCCTGCCAGACAGGTTTCCAAACAAGAGCTATTGATATTTCCGGTGGTGGGTGTTTTGCTGTGTTGTTTTCTGGCGCCGACGGCGCTACCACTTTTAGGCATGCTCTTTTTAGGAAATTTCCTGAAAGAATGCGGTGTGGTCAATCGCCTGGCCAATACAGCTCAATCCGCCATCATTGATACCGCCACGATATTCCTCGGCTTTACTGTGGGCTGCAGCACCCAGGCCGATGTATTTCTTACGGGAAAATCCCTTGGCATATTTTTTCTGGGCGCTATTGCATTTTCCATTGCAACTGCCTCCGGGGTTATTTTCGCCAAAATTATGAACCTGTTTTTAAAACAAAAAATTAATCCATTGCTGGGTGCTGCAGGGGTTTCGGCGGTACCCGGATCTGCGCGAGAAGTGCATTTGATGGGCTTGAAAGAGGATCCCAACAATTTTTTACTGATGCATGGAATGGCGTGCAATTCATCGGGCGTTATCGGGTCGGCCATCTGCGCCGGGATTTTGTGGAGCTTCTTTATTTAGATAATGGGGATTGGGGATTGGTAAACGAAGCAATGTTAAAAAAGTGATGCGGATTGAATAATTTCATTTTATTCTGCAATCCGAAATCCGCATTCCGCAATCGAATCATTGCCGTGCCGGGACCTCTTTAACGCAACGAAATCCCAACCAATGCGCACCTCCGACAGTGTCTTCCGGGGTCCAACGGCAGGTCGCCCTGACAAAGGTAGCGGAACCCAAAAAGCAGCCGCCGCGCATGGGCAGGCTTTCTTCCAGCCATCGCCCTTCACACATCTCCCAGACGTTGCCGCACATATCATAGCAGCCATAAGGGCTGATCCCGCGATCAAAGAAACCGATATCGGAGGTATGCTCGAGGCCGTATTCCCTTGAGTTACAATGATCAGGCAAAAACTCCTGCCCCCAAGACCACCAGCGGCCATCCGAGCCGCGGGCTGCCTTTTCCCATTGGTCCTCGGTGGGAACCGACTTGCCCGACCAACGGGCGTAAGCGCGCGCATCGTCCCATCCCACAAACACCACCGGCTTCATGGGCTCGCCCCACAGCGGGTGTCTTAAGAGAGCCGGCTCCCGGTGGCCGGTTTCATTAATAAATTTTTGATACTGAAAGTTGGTAACCGGATAACGATCAATATAAAAACCCGCCAGATAGACAGGCCGGCCGGAAACCTCGGTGGCAAAAATAGGATTTTGGGTCTTGTCCAACAGGAATATGTGGGCCAGTTCCTCTTCGGTGATTCCGCGGGTAAACTCGCCGGGCGGAACAAATACCATTTCAGCACCATCAACAGGGGAAATGATGGTCTCGGGGTAGGGGCCGGCCCCCAGCATTTGGGTTATGTTCCAAGGGGGTTCCATTCTAAGGCATGATATTAGGTAATGGGTATTTGGTATTGGTCTTCAGGTATTCATCTTAGCATTTCGGGCGTAGGATTTCCAATGGCAAATCAATAAAATCCATTATTTGATCATTTCTACAGAGGCGGGTAATAAATAATCTATCATTCTTTGGTCAAATTCCGCATTCAAGTGTGACCTTCCTCTTTCAGCAAGTTGCGGTACCAGCAAGAAAATTCGTACATTCCCCTAAAATAATCGTCTTCGTTGATAAGGCCGAGAGCCATTTCAAGAACCCCGCGTGCGTAAGCATTACTGTAGTTTTCAGAACTGCACGCCTGCAGAAAATCTCTAACGAGCATCTGGGTGGTTCTTTTGGTCTTATCTTTCCGGATGTCGATCGGATCTTTGGGTTCTTCAAACGGGTCCCACTCATCATAGCCCTTTTTCAAGATGTGTTTTTGCCGACGGGGTGACATGCTTTCAAAGACCGCCCGCTTTCTCTTGTCGGCTTCTTCAGGAGAAAATTCGCTCATAGGGTTCTCCTTCGATGCTTTTTTCTGGGAGGTGGCTCGGGATCCTTTTCCTCTCCGACGCCAAGATAGGTCTCATCATATGTGGTAAGCAATGCCATGGACAAGGGTACCAGCATATCCGCGAGCTTCACATATCTGGATTTAAGATCCCGGATCAATTCCCCGGATATTTGTTGGAGCTGAGC